>DMWH01000225.1:30790-32209 GCA_003483345.1 Clostridiales bacterium
CTTTCGGTAACAATGCGTTGGACAGCATTATCCTTAATAATTATGTCCGTTAAACATTCTTCAAACCTGAATGTTCCACCCAGACTTATTATTTTTTTTCTTATATTTACAAGAACATTTCTAAGAAGGTCTGTTCCTATATGAGGTTTGTTAATATATGTGATTTCCGCCGGGGCACCTGCTTCAACAAATTCTTCCAATACTTTTTTGCCTCTTTTTGACCTGTCCTTAATTAAAGTGTTAAGTTTACCGTCGGAAAATGTTCCTGCTCCTCCTTCTCCAAACTGCACGTTTGAGCTGTAGTTTAAAATGCCTTCTTTCCAAAATTTTTCAACATCTTTGACTCTTTCCTTAACAGTCTTTCCTCTTTCGAGAATTATAGGTCTGTAGCCTTTCTCTGCAAGAAGCAGTGCGCAAAAAAGCCCTGCGGGACCGCTTCCTACCACTACAGGCCTGTTGTTTAAGGGCTTTTCTCCTGTAGCTTGCACATCATATATAAATGGCTCTGCAACGGAAATGTTGTTGTTTCTTTTGGAAATTTTCACTTCCTTGTATGTATCAACATCTAATGTATAAATAAAAAGTATTTCATCTTTTTTCCTCGCATCAATTGATTTTCTGAAAATAGAAATCTCCTTGATTTCTTCTTTCTTAATTCTTAAGGCTTCTGCTGCTTTTATTAACAGCTCTTCCTCCTTGTGATCTATAGGCAGCTTGATTTGCTGAATTCTATACATATCGTACACCTCTTTAACTTCCTGTCATTTAAAATTCTGCCATGTACTATATCAATATCCTTATCGATCTATCGGGCTTGACATAATAATATATGTTTCCGTATTGCCGTAAACCTGAATTTCTCTTACCAATTCTTCTAAATGCTTCATTTCTCTTAAGTTTGCTTTTATTATCATGCTGTGAGGACCTGTAACGTGATGGCATTTTGCTATTTCTTCCTTGTTTTCGGCAAAATGCAAAAAATCCTTCTGGTTTTCAGGTTTTATTGATGCATTTATTAAAACGCTGATAGGCTTGCCTATTTTTTCGTTGTTTATTACAGCCGTATAACGCTGAATTACATCCGTTTCTTCTAATTTTTTTACTCTTTCTGCCACGGCAGGCGGACTCAATGATACTATTTTGCCTAATTCCTTCATTGAAATTCTTCCGTTATTCTGTAATATGCTGATAATTTTTAAATCTGTCTGATCCATTTTACACCACCTTATTATTATGTATACTTAAAAACAGATTCCTTATAAAAGGGTTGCAAAAATTAAAAAAATTAAATCATGTACAAAGTCATCAAAATATGCTATTGTATTTATTAAAATGATAATCGCTGATTATCATTATCATCAAAATACAAAGGTATTATACCATAAGTGCAATAATCATATCAAGGAAAAGAAATGAGAG
>DMWH01000225.1:32266-33117 GCA_003483345.1 Clostridiales bacterium
ATTCTGCAGGAAATGGATAAGGCAGGATACCATGCAATGGAAGTATGGGGAGGAGCAACATTTGATACCTGCCTCAGGTATTTAAATGAAGACCCTTGGGAAAGACTTAGGAAAATTAGAGCAAATATTAAAAATACAAAGCTTCAAATGCTTTCCCGCGGTCAAAATTTATTGGGATATAAAAATTATCCTGATGATATTGTTGAAAGGTTTCATAAAAATGCAATTTCTGAAGGAATTGATATAGTCAGAGTATTTGATGCTCTTAATGACATAAGAAACTTACAAAAAACAATAGATACAGTAAAATCCGAAGGTGCTCACCTGCAGTGTGCAATATCCTATACCATCAGCCCCGTACATACAAAGGAGTATTATCTTAAATTGATTAAAGACTTTGAAAATGCGGGAGCTGACTCAGTATGCATAAAGGATATGTCCGGTATATTGCTACCTTATACTGCTTATGATTTAGTTAAATCCATAAAGGAAGTTACTAACCTCCCTATTGAACTTCATACCCACTGTACCGGAGGAATAGGGGAAATGACTGTTCTAAAAGCAGTGGAAGCAGGAGTTGATATAGTTGATACCGCCATATCGCCTTTATCATCGGGAACTTCGCAGCCTGCAACAGAATCTCTTTGTTTGACGCTTAAGGATTCGGAAAGAGATCCTCAGCTTGATTTGATGAAACTAAATGAAATTGCAGACCATTTTAAAAATGTTATGAAAAAATTTGAAGAGGAAGGAACATTAAATACAAAGGTACTTATGACAGAGCCTAAGACCTTGTTATATCAAATACCCGGAGGCATGCTTTCCAACCTGCTTATACAAATGAAGTCTCT
>DMWH01000225.1:33209-35690 GCA_003483345.1 Clostridiales bacterium
TATACGGAAAACCTGCAGCTCCCATATCCGATGAAATAAGAAAGCTTATTATCGGAGATGAAGAAGTGATAACAGTACGCCCTGCAGACCTGTTAGAGAACAGCTACGAGCAAATGAAGGAAGAAATAGGAGGACTTGCAAAGTCTGAGCAGGATGTTTTATCCTATGCACTTTTCCCGCCGGTTGCAAAAGCATTCTTTGAAAAAAGAGCCGGCAAATAACGGGACAGTGGGGACGTACCTTGGTGTCCCACTGTTTTCTTGTTTTCTGACCCGTTTCCTTTCAAATAGGCAGTTATAATTGTTAAAACAAAAAACCTCTGGAGATTGACCTAAAAAGTCCACCTCCAGAGTTTTTTAAGGTGACTTAATCTTTTTTTCATGTTCGCTATTTCTTATTCCGTAACATTTTTATTCATGCCACAACATTTCTTGTATTTTTTACCGCTACCGCAAGGGCATGGTTCATTGCGTCCAATTTTATTAGACTTTGTCATTTTAATTATTTTGGCTTTTGATGTATTAGAATTTTCTTCTTGCAATAATTCGCTTGGAGTATAACCTTTTAGCGCCCATTGACGTGTATTATTGGATAACTCAATTACTTTCAGAGTTAATACTTGTTTATATTCTAATGAAGGAATCTCTAACCATGTTTCTAAATACTTAATAATAAATGTTGGTTCTGAATCCTGATTTATTAAATTTGTTAATTGGGTTGATATTTCATCTATATCATCATCTTTCAAGTCATAACTTTCCAGTAAAAAATCAATAAAACTATTCATTTCAGGAGAAGTGTTTTTATGATTTTGATTACCTGCCTTTAAAAGTTGACTTTTAGTAAATTGATAATAATCAAGTTCAGGTCTTTTATTATGTTCTTCTATAATATTTTCGCTGTCAAATACTCTCGCATCTTTATAACCATATGATGGTATTTTATCCAAATTTTCATATAAATTGCAAGCAAGTGATATGACTTCTGCAAACTGATTAATATTTATATTCTCTTTAACATACTTCTGTACATTTTTAATGAGTCTCCATGAATCCATTACACCATAGTAATATAGCATTCCTTGTGTTAATTGTATCCACTCTGTATTTCTATGAATAACTTTTTGTCTTTCTTCAGTATCTAATATGTTGAATTTTTCCATTAATTCAACCGGCATGACAAGTATCCTTTCTCCGTTCTTAAGTCCGGGAAAAGTTATTGCATACCTCATTAAGTTCTCTATTATAGAGAATTTTATATCTTTGCAAGGTATTGCTCCTGAATTTTTTACTATTGATTTTATTAAATCATAAGTGTTTTGATCTAATATACGTATTATTCCTTCAAATTTATGAGGTATTATTTTTATTAGCTCAGATGCTAATTCTGACTTTTTCAAAGAGCTTAACCCTTGTAATTTATAGTTTTTACAAATATGTGACATTTCATCCTTAGTTAACCTACAAATTACATCATTTAAGTTGCATGGAATTTCTATTTCACTAAAAAGCTTTTCCTCTCTTCTTTCTTGCAGATATTGCATATGTTTTTTAGCGTCTTCCAAAGCCTTTAGTATGATTCTAGCTGTTTCTTTATTTAATTCTTTTTTCATTTTCAACCCCTTGGGGACGTACCTTGGTGTCCCACTTTTTTAAGTATCTCATATTTTCCTTATTTATTTTAAGTGTTTCATTTATTATAATTGCGTTATTTGCACCTTGATATTACACCTCTGGATATTCCCGTAGCCCTCTCTATTTGTCTGATTGAAAACTTTTCAGTGGTTATTAATTGCTTAATTATTCTATTCCTATAATCAATTGGCATTTCTCCTAACTTAGTAGGTTCCTTACCTTTTAATATTTCCTTTATTCTCTTTTTTACAAATTCATCATCAAATTTTTGTATTTTATCTGATATTTCATATTCTTCTTCATTAATTTCAAAATTAAATTTTATGAAACTGTCTCTATCAATTATTGACATTATAAAATCTGTATTGCATATTTCACTCTTTCCCAAATATTCTTTGAAGCTGCTCCACTTATAACTGTCTATTTTAGATGTTAGTCCGCCCTTGACAGGATTTTGATGTATATACCTTGCTAAGGTTAATAAGTAATCTTCTGTTTCAACAGGATCGCTTTTAAATCTGTTTGCAATTAGTATTCCACTTCTATCATATTTTCGGTTAAACCAGCCTGCATATCTTGTAAGTATTCTTTGCATTATCAATGATATTTCACCCAATTCCAATTCCTTTATTATTAGGTGCACATGATTGTTCATTAAAACATATGCATAAATATCAAAGCTAATTTTTTCTTTTAAATCAGAAATAATTTCTAAAATTTTCTCATAATCTTTATCTTCCTCGAAAATATTGAACCTGTTAACTCCTCTAAAAATTACATGATATATTCCAGTCTCACTCAATTTTCTGGCAACCCTTGGCATGAAGATCACCTGCCTTTTTGCTTT
>DMWH01000225.1:35737-39751 GCA_003483345.1 Clostridiales bacterium
TTTTGCATTAGAACACCGACTATTTCTGCAAATCTTTCGGGATAATATATACGGGCAAAGTTATGTCCGTATATTTTTTTTGCTGTCGGTATATCCTCATCTTCGCCGGTAAAGACGCAAAGAATTGAATTGCCGTTATTTATGCCTCTTTTCACTTCAAAGGCAGTATCTATTATACCGGTAGCCCCCGCATACTTGGTCTGCTCCTGCTTTATTCCCGTGTCGGGAATGCACTGGGTGTCATTAGGCTTGCAGTCTGAAAGAACAATGAGAATTTTATTTAAATAATTGCTGCCTTCCATCATGTACAATGCCGTTCTTATTGCCAAGCCGTCACGGTTGCAGCCCGTTGTTTTATAATTGAATATTTTAGTGTTTTTATCTGTTTCATCATAATCACGGTAAAGATTTATAACGGTGTAATTTCTTAGGCTTGAAAATGAGTATACTCTGACGGGAATTTGGCACTGAGTAAAGCTTTCTGCAATAATATACGCTTCCGCTGCGATTGTTTCCTGTCTTTCATGCTGCGATGCGGATGCATCAAGCAAAATATCTACCGATAAATTTCCGATATCGTTGTTATATACTTTCGTGAAAACTCTGTTATCATTTAAATAGACATTTCTCCAAATTTTTGGTGCATTAAGTCTTCCTGCTTCGGATTTTCCGGTATATGATTCAAAATATGCAAGCATAGTGTTTCTGATTTTATTTGTAAGCTTTAAAATACTGTTTTTGTATTTTATATAATTGGAATTGAAATGCTCTAAATTAATTTCCCTTTGCTCTTTCAATGCTTTATTGAAATACAATGCATTAATATCATTGCTGAATTCATCATCAAATTCTCCTCTGGTGAAATGAAGATGAGTATTTTTATGGTTACCGATACAAAGTTTTCGCTCTATTAAATATGTTTTTTTATCGGGAAAAATTGAAGCACCGAAATATTTACGAATATACTGTCTTTCCGAATCATCTTTCTTTTCAATTTTAACTTTCTTAGCTGATTTTTTAATTTTTCCCTTTTTTTCTTCATAGAAAACTTCTCTTGACGTTTCAGCTGAATCCAAATACAGCTCTTTCATAGTTTCCATGTCTGAATCGCTAAGTCTTTCTTCTTCGCCGTATTGGATTTGTCTTTGCACTCTTTTTTTGTTTATTTGGGCGTTTACTTCATATTGACCGTAATTGAACCTGAAATATTTCTTGATTATTTGGTTCATTTTTAAAATTATTTCTTCTGTTGAAGCATCACCGAATTCAAGGTCGTTTAAAATATTTAAAGCATTGCCTGTTATTCCCGGAGCTTTACCTAATGCTCTTTTAAAGTGAGCATTTGTCAGTACATTTAATAAATTATCATCAAAAACTTCAGTTTCACCTGCTAATACTTTTCTTGCATAATTTTTTCTAAGGCTTACTATTACAGGCCTTTCGTTTTTTCCTTTATCAAATGCACTCTTTTCCAAGCCTATCCAGAAAAGTTTTTCATAAAATTCATGCTCTCTGTCTGTTTTAAGATAATTAAAAAAGCCTCTCAGCAAAGTGTAGTCATAGTATTTGTGAACAGCCCCTATTATATAATTCCAATAGATATCCGCTTCACCGTTTTTATCATAAGCCTTGAATTGAGGCTCGATGGAATAGTCGTCCGATGCATTCCAAATAATATTTAGAGCTCTTTTATCGTCTTGTGCTGTGTTGTTCATGCTCACCTAAAAATTTCATTCCTTCCTAAATTTTCAGCTATTCGTAGGCGTATAACATCCTCTACAAGCGTTCGCTCGAAATCATCAAATGATTTGTTTGTAATTCCCATCTGCAATGCTTTGAAAGGAGATAGTCCTTTATCCATTAAATTAATTGAAGCTAAAAGTCCCCTCAAATCAACCGACTTAGTTGAAATCTCGGCATTTTCGCTTTTTAACTGCAAATCCTTGAAAAGCCCTGCAAACTGCTCAACATATTCTTCTCTTAAATTTGGATATTCTCTTTGCAATAATTTTCTTAAATTCTTTGATGAAATATTAGGCATATTTATTACCATGAAACGGGATGTCAATGCTTCGTTTAACTCTCTTGTGCCGGCATAACCGTAATTCATGGTTGCAATAAAACGGCTTGCGTCATCAATTGTAATTTTGTCATATCCGGGCACGTCAATTATTCTTCTATAGTCTAAGGTTGCATGAAGTACTGCAACGGAATCATTTTTGGCCATGTTTATTTCATCCAATACGCCAAAGCCGCCCCACTTTGCACATTCGTAGATGGGACCGTTTCTGAATACAACCTGACCGCCCTCGAATGTGTCAGTTCCGATCAATGATGTTGAATCTGTGTTAACATGGAACGATATATCCCATTTTGGTCTGCCGAATGCTGCAGATAAGTTTTCCGCCAGCACATTTTTGCCTGTAGCTTTGGAGCCCACCAACAACAGGTTTTCCCCGCAAAGAAGAGCAGTAATCGCTTCTTCCCAAACATCATTGCCGTAATAATTGTACTTTGGCGTAGGAATTCTGTATTCCATCTTTGATTCTACCTTATAAAACTTTCTGAACTTCTCAACGTCATTTATCAGGTTTTCGCTTATTCCTTCTTTTCTCAAAAATTCTAACATTTTTCCTCCTAAAATATAATGTCCATAACTTGTCTTATGTTGTTTACCGGGATTATTTCCATGTTTTTAACTTCTTTTGAAATTTCTGCATTGGCTTCTGCTATGACCGCTCTTTTAAATCCCATCTTTTTTGCTTCCAAAAGTCTTTTTTCAATTGAATTAACTCCTCTTATTTCTCCGGTTAGCCCTACCTCGCCTATAAGAACGGTCTTAAAGTCGACGGGTATTTCTTTGAAGCTTGATGCCAAAGCGCATAGTATTGCCAAATCGCATGCAGGCTCTTTGATTTGCAGCCCTCCGGTTACATTAATAAATATATCGGAGCTTTGAATTGACAGACCTGCTTTCTTTTCCAATACAGCAATCAGCATGGATGCCCTGTTTTTATCAATTCCCGTGGTTACCCTGTTGGCAAATCCAACAGGAGAATATGTTACCAAGGCCTGAATTTCTATCAGAACGGGTCTCGTACCTTCCATTGCTGCAGTAACTACGGTGCCGTAAGCATCAAGAGGTCTTCCCTTCAAAAATACTTCCGAAGGATTTTCAACCTCTATAAGTCCTCTGTCCCGCATTTCAAAAATACCTATTTCATTGGTTGAGCCAAATCGATTTTTAACAGCTCTTAATATTCTATATGAAAAATGCCTCTCTCCTTCAAAGTATAAAACAGTATCAACCATGTGCTCAAGTACTCTTGGTCCTGCAATTGCACCTGATTTTGTAACGTGTCCCACTATGAAGGAAGCCATATTTCTTGTTTTCGTAATTCTCATTACCATTGAAGTCACTTCCCTGACCTGGGTAACGCTGCCCGGGGCACTGGGCACATCGGGTGAATATATAGTCTGAATTGAATCAAGTACAAGCAAATCCGGCTCTTCTTTATCTACGTGCTCGATTATTATGTCAATATTCGTTTCAGCAAGAACATACAGCTCACCGTCTCCTATCCCCAACCTATCGGCTCTTATTTTTATCTGCTCTCCCGATTCTTCTCCGGATACATAAAGTACTTTTAATTTTTGCTTTGCAGCGTGGTCTGCAACCTGCAGAAGAAGTGTTGACTTGCCGATACCGGGATCTCCTCCAACTAGTATCAGGGAGCTTTTTATTATTCCTCCGCCCAATACCCTGTCCATTTCAACGCTTCCTGTTGAGATTCTTTCTTTTTTGGTGGATGTGATCTTGTTTATTTTTTCAATTATACCCTTGCTGATACCTCTTTGACTTTTGGAGTCACTTTTTTTAGTTTCAAATTCCTCCACAAAGGTATTCCATTCTTCGCAGGAGGGACATTTGCCAAGCCATTTGGCCGTTTCATAACCGCATTCCTGGCAAACAAATTTGGATTTTATCTTAGCCATGATTCACCTGCTTTCACT
>DMWH01000098.1:0-789 GCA_003483345.1 Clostridiales bacterium
AATTTAAAGGGTTTGAAAAAAGAATTATTAGGATAATCAGGAGATACCAATAGATAATAAGAGTTGATAATAAAGGAAATATCTTTACCAAGTTTATGACCGATAAATATTTTGAAGATTTCTATAAGTCAGTAGTTGTACTGGCCAATCCCAAGACAGTTCTTAATGCAAAGTTTGCAAAAAAGGAAATAAAGAAAAAAGTTATTCGAGCGGATCAATTGGTTAAATACATAAAGGATATATATGTAAATTCTAAAGTAACGCCGTATTCTGAAGAAGGATTACTGGAATGGGCTAATTCTTTTTTGATTTTACATAAGGAAGTAGAAAAAGACTATACCGGAAAATATGATAAGTATAGAATTAATAATAGTAAATCTGAAATTGCATTTAGGTATTTAAAGGATAGATTTAAAAATGTTATAGATGTAAAGATTCCGTTCCCATGTTGCGGACATCAGAATGATTTTAAACTAGCGTTTTCTAAATCTCTGAAATTGGCTGGTTATAAAATAGAAGATAGTAAAACAAATAAATTATGATATAAATGTGCAAAAACCTCTATAAACAAGGTCGTAAGGTTTGAATAAAAATATGATAAAGAATATAGCGTGTATTAATGGAGAGTTGATATATGGAACACACGATAAAATCGAACAAACAGGACGAAATGATAAATATCACTGATATTATTCGAGAAGATGTAAGAAACAGCAAAGTCAAAGATGGAGTTGTAATTGTTTTTGTACCTCATACAACAGCAGGTATAACAATTAATGAAAATGCCGA
>DMWH01000098.1:803-2629 GCA_003483345.1 Clostridiales bacterium
ACACATGGAGGGGAATTCACATGCTCATATCAAGGCATCAGTTATGGGTTCATCTTGTTCGGTTATAATTGAAAATGGAGTGTTAAAATTAGGAACATGGCAGGGAATTTACTTCTGTGAATTTGATGGTCCGAGAACAAGAAAGTTTTATACAAAGATTATTGGGTAGCACTAGAATTATAGTTCATAGATTATTATTTATTTAATTTCCATAGGGGGATGTATGAATAATTTTGTAACGGAAGCAACAAAGTATTTAAAGCAGGCTTTTGGGAAAGATGCGGAATTTAGGGATGGTCAATTAGACGCTATCTTGGAAGTACTTAGGGGGAAGAGAGTATTAGTTGTTCAAAAAACAGGCTGGGGCAAAAGTATAATTTATTTTTTAAGTACAAAAATATTGAGAGCTACAGGAAGAGGACTGACTATAATAATCAGTCCTTTATTAGCTTTGATGAACAATCAATTAGATTCAGCTAATAAGCTGCTCTTGGTGTCAAGAACGATTAATTCTAATAATCCTGATGAATGGAATGAAATAATTGATGAAATCGCTGCTGATAAAATTGATATTTTGTTTATTTCGCCGGAAAGATTAGCTAATGATGACTTTCAAAGAAAGGTTCTGAATAAAATTACTAAGTCGATTGGTATGTTGGTAGTCGACGAAGCTCATTGTATTTCAGATTGGGGACATGATTTTAGACCAGATTACCGACGAATAAAAAATATTGTAAAATTTTTACCTAGTAATGTACCTTTGCTTGCAACAACTGCAACAGCGAATAACCGTGTTGTTGAGGATGTAACAAACCAATTGGGTAATAATATTTTAGTGCAAAGAGGACCATTAGTTAGAGAGTCATTATGTATTCAAGTAATACATCTAAACAGGAAAGAAGAGAGATTGGCATGGTTAGTTGAAAATATTAACAAAATGAGCGGTACAGGTATCGTATACTGTTTGACAAAAAATGATTGTAATATTGTAAATAAGTGGTTAAATCAAAACGGTATATCTTCAAGGGCTTATTATTCAGGTTTAAAATCAGAAAATGATAATGGACAAAATGAACGTTTAATAATTGAAGATATGTTTATGAAAAATAAAATAAAAGTAATCGTTGCGACAACTGCATTAGGTATGGGAATTGATAAGCCGGATATAGGTTTTGTAATTCATTTTCAAAAGCCGGGTAATGTGGTAAGCTATTATCAACAAATAGGTCGTGCTGGCAGAGCATTAGATAGGGCATATGCAATATTGCTTGCTGGAAGCGAAGATGATGATATAACAGAATATTTTATCAATACTGCTTTTCCTACATATAAAGAAATGGACGGTATTGTAAGGTTACTTGAGAATAATAATGGCATGACTAGGGGAGAGATAATGAATCAAGTCGATATAGCGAAAGGGAGATTAGAGAACTCATTAAAATTTTTATTGGTCAATGGAGATATATATAAAGAAAAAATAAAAGGGCAAGTATTATATTTTAAATCAATTTCACCTTGGAAACCCGATATGGAGTATAGCGAGAGAATAACTAATATAAGAAAACATGAATTAAAAAGGATGAATGATTTTATTAATACGAAAGAATGCTATATGAAATTTGTTGCCAATGAGTTAAATGATACAACCGCACATGATTGCGGAAAATGCAGTAACTGTGTTGGGTATCCAATATTCCCTGAGATGCCAATGCTTGAGAATGTATTAAAAGCAACAAAATTTCTTAAAACAGATTTTTATACTATTTTGCCAAGAAAAAAATGGCCTATGGGGGTTACGATAAAAAATAAAAACAAAATACCAGAAT
>DMWH01000097.1:0-456 GCA_003483345.1 Clostridiales bacterium
TTATAACATATAAATATTTAATTGTTAAGAATAAGTTGTTTTTTTTGCAAATTTTGTGCAACTATTTGTTATATTATGGTATAATGTTTAAAGCATTTATTAGGAGGTTCCTATGGATTTTATTAAAACAACAAAAGCACCGGCGGCTATCGGACCTTATTCACAAGCAATTAAAGTTGACAATTTTATTTTTGGATCAGGACAATTACCGATTGACCCACAAACAGGATTAATGAAAGTGGGAATTGTTGAGCAAACAAAACAAATATTATCAAACATAACTGCTATTCTTGAAGCAAGCAAAGCTCATAAGAATGACGTTGTAAAAACAACAATTTTCCTATCAGACATCAGTAATTTTTCTATAGTGAATGAAATCTATGCTGAGTATTTTGGTGAACACCGACCAGCAAGATCGACAATTGAAGTTTCAAGATTACCGAAAGACTCATTAAT
>DMWH01000097.1:533-9175 GCA_003483345.1 Clostridiales bacterium
AGAAATTGTTTTGCAACCAAAGAAAAAAGTTAGTTTCATGAATATCACCGGCGATGATTTTTATAAAGAATGGTCTGATCTATCTCTTTATCAAAAAGAAAAGGAAGTCATCCTTCCTCCTGACCTATTTATGAATCTATCTCATGGTGATTATGTATTAAAATTAGCTTACAGTGAAAATGGATTTTATTCCTACAAAATTTCTATTGTTGGTTATAATAAAACATTTAATTATATAACGAAAGAACAAATTTTCACACAAGAGGATGATTTCTTTTATGTTTTACTTACGAGAGAAGGTTGCACTGGCTGTGAGACCTTAAAACCAATCTCATATAAATATAATGATTTTATTCTTTCTTATGATTCCCTTTACAAACATAATTTTTATGTTGTTGAAGGAGGCATTTCCTCAACAGGAGAAAATGAGGACTTAACAGGTATAGACAACTACGAAGATTTAATTAAACAAACAAAAATGTACACACCTACCTTGTTGATTGTTGAAAACAATGTAATTACCTCTTACTATGTAGGGTCCACTTCTATTACTGAAGTATTCGATCAAGAAATGGAAAGAATAAAAAACATTGACGTAATTAATTTTGTTGTTGAAAATCCAAAGGCTTTTTCTATAACTATTGATTTTGTTCCTACTAACTTCTCCCTTGTTGGTCTTAATATAAATAAAACCTTCCGTGCTGGTTCTCATTATATTGAAGGTTCTAATAATTTTACGTTTAGCGCTGATTTCTTCAGTATCTATTTACCTGGTCGCTATTCTCTAACAATTTTTAATGATTTGGGCGACTCTAAACTAGTAGATGTTAAAATTTCTAGTTCGCTTAATTATCTATTATGGGATGATATTTTTAATGTTACCGATTCTGAATATTTTGTCTTCTTTTTAAAAGCTGGTTGTCCAGGATGTAACTCTGTCAAACCTCTTTTAATTCAATACGATCGATTTACTAAACTTCATCCTTCCTCTCCACCATTATATGCGGTTCATCGTAGCATGAACGACAACTTTAATAAAAAATCGGAAGAAAACGCAATTGGTGTTTCAAGCTCTGATGAACTTTCACTACTAGCAGTTCCGCGGGTATTACATATCAAAAATGGAGTTGTAGTAGCTCTTTATAGTAATCTTACAACAACTTCAATTACAACATTATTTGAAGATTTAATGAAATAAAAAAATCAAGACTAATCATCTTGATTTTTTAATTGAATTGCCTTTCTAAAGCTGTAATAATTGCTTCTTTTCCTTGGGCAACATATTTAGCTGTTTTCACACCATTTTTGTCTTTATAAATAGAAATCATTGATGGTGTTGTTCCTATTTTTAGTTCCTCCCAATTTTTAACTCCATCAACATAAAAATTCCCATCGGTTCCTTGTCCTTCGGTACCAGCATATTTTACATATAGTTGTTTGTTTTTAGGATTGCTTAGGTTAACTCCAAAAATGTGACGCTTACTATCATCTCCTTTTACAAGATTGTAGTAATTGATGATATATGGTTTTGTTTCTTCACAACCTGTACAACCATCAACATAAAAGAAAACAAAATATTTTTCTTCTTTCTGATCAAATATATCTTGTTGAGTTAAATTCTTAATCGTTGGCATATCCGTTTCATAACCGCAACTACTCAATGTAAATAAACTGATTATTACTATGATAAATAGTATTATTTTTTTCATTTAAATTTCTCCTTGTTCATCCTTATTTCTTAGAGAGTTAAAATCTTTTATGATTTCATTATATTTTTCTCTTGTGATATGGACATATCTTGTTTGTTTTCTAACTATAGCAATATAGCACTTTTGCTTTTTTATTGCCCACAAGTAAAAAACGCCTATGAAAAATATAAAACACAAACTTCCTAAGAAATAAAGAAAATATTCCACATTTTCCTTTGATCCATCAATGATAATATTAACTTTATCTAGACCGATTATTGGTATTACAATATTAACACAAGCAATAACAAAAAATAAAACAGAAGGTAAAATTAACCCCAAAAAAGTATGTTCCCAACAATTTCTTAGAAAAATACTATGGAGATAGTCATAGGATATTTTTTCGTCTCTATGTTTTGCAATAATCTGTTCTTTTCCTTTTGTCAGATGAGGCGTTAAAAATAAGTACCACTTTCTTAGGGAATATTGTTTCCCTTTATAGTTTATCTTGTTTTTTTCAAAAATGGCTAGGTTACTATTCCCGCAGTGAGGACAAACTTTTGTTTCTTTTATTTCTTGATTACACACCAAACACTTTGTCAAGTTCTCACCCTCTTTTTAGTATATCAATAACCTTATAAAAAGGTAGATGTTAATCTACCTTAAGTTTTATTTCTCAGCTTTACCAGCAGATCCAAACACATTAATTTTTTCTTTCACGGCAGCCGCTATTCCTTTAGTCGCTGGGCCAATGATTTTTCTCGGATCATATTCGACAAATTCAGGATTTCCTAATAATTTTCTTAATTCACGAGCAAATGCCATTTGACATTCTGTATTAACATTGATTTTACAAGTTCCACGGCTAATCGCATTTTTAATCATTTCATCAGGAATTCCTGTTCCACCATGTAATACAAGTGGTTTATTTGTTGCTTCTTTTATTTCTAGCATTTCCTTAAATCCTAGTTTTGGTTCTCCTTTATATGGTCCATGAACACTTCCTAAAGCTGGTGCTAAGGCATCAATTTCTGCTTCTTTTACTAAACGAACGCATTCGTTTACATCAGCATATCGGATACCTTTACCGATAACGTCGTCTTCCTGACCACCTACAGTACCTAATTCTGCTTCTACAGTAACTTTTCTTGCATGAGCATAATCAACTACTTCTTTTGTCATTTTGATGTTTTCTTCTAGCGGATGATGTGAGGCATCAATCATTACCGATGTGAATCCAGCATCAATTGCTTTCTTACAACTTTCAAAAGAAGATCCATGATCCAAATGAATTGCTACATCTACTGTGATTCCCAAATCCTTTAGTAATCCTTTTACCATACCAACAACGGTATTAAAACCACCCATATAACGTGCTGCACCTTCTGATACACCTAAAATTACTGGTGAATTCATTTCTTCTGCAACAGTTAGAATTGTTTTTGTCCATTCAAGATTATTAATATTGAATTGACCAACTGCGTATTTTTCTACTTTTGCTTTTTCAAGCATTTTTTTCATGTTTACTAATGCCATACTGTTTCTCCTCTATTTTTTATCTTTCTAATATAAAATATCCAAATCCCAAAACTCCACAACCAATATGAGCGCCAACTGCAGGGGTTACCATATGTATTTCAATTGGTAAAGCATTTGGACAGCGTTCTTCTAGATACTTCTTAATCGTTTTTGCATCATCTTCTCTAATGGTGTGGAAAACAAAAATCTTAACTTTCTTAACATCTTTTATTTCTTCTAAAAACATTTCTAAAGCTCGTTCAACAGCTTTACGGTGTGTTTTTACTTTTTCTTTGCTTACAATTTTCCCTTGTTTGTTCATTTCTAGAATAGGCTTAATCTTAAGCATATTCCCTACAAATCCTGCTGCACCACTTAGTCTACCGTTTTTAACTAAATAAGTTAAATTATCTACGACAAAGTATGCATGCATATTATCAATTAAATAATATGAATAATCCAATATTTCTTGTACAGACTTTCCTTGTTTTGCCATTTCTTTTGCTGAAACAGCGATGTAACCTTGCAAATATGTTGCAGTTTTTGTGTCTACTACATGAATCTTTATTTTATCTTCATATTCCTCGCGTAGTGTTTCAACCATTTGACCAATAGAGCTTAATTGATAAGAAATTGAATACATAATCACATCTGTATATTTTTCTTCAATTAATTTTTCTAATAATTCCATCGCTTCTCCGACCGTTGGAGCGCTTGTTGAAGGAATAACAGAATCATTTGCTTTTAGTCTAGCATAAAACTCATCCGCTTTGATAGCTATTCCATCAACGTAATGCTCATCACCAAAATTGATGATGGATCTCAAAACAGGTATTTCAGGATCATAACCGATATAGTCTAGTCCAGCATTCACATCTGAGATGATTGCTATTTTACTCATTATTTTTCCTCCTTGGTTATCAACCTAAAACATTATATCATAATGTTTTTATTTTTTCAATCTAAAATAATTCCAAGGTTGTTACATATTTATTTAATCTATTTCAATATTGTGAGCAATACAAACTGCAGGGCCTTCCATTAAGATTTCTTTATTTTCATTATAACTGAGTTTTATTTTTCCTAATTCTAGTTTTACTTCTATTTTATTATCACATAGACCTTTTTGATTAAGAATAACAAAACTAGCAGCTGCCCCAGTTCCGCAGGCCAAAGTCCAGCCTACGCCTCTTTCATATGTTTTCATAATAATTTCTTTGGTATTGATTATTTGTACAAAGTTTACATTAATCCCCTTGGTAAATATTTTATGTTTAGATAATTTTTCACCTAAATCACTATTAATTACTTCTTTTAAGTTGTCAACTATAACTACCAAGTGATGAGTTGCCATGTAAACAGCATCAACCTTAATTTTCCAACCATTAACCATAATAACTTCATTTAGAAAGGTTTCTTTACTTGTATTAATGCCCAAAGCTTTACTCGAAAAATTAGGTTTTCCTAAATTGATTTCACCGACAAATGGTTCGCGAGACAAAACTCTAATTCCCATTTTACCGGATAAAGTATTTATTTTAAATTCATTGCTATCCACTAATTTTTCTCTTAAACAAAAATAAGCAAAGCATCTAATTCCATTTCCACACATCGGTGCTCTGGAACCATCAGCATTATAAAACATCATTTCAATTTCTTTGTTTTCGTCTACCTTCGCAATCAGCAACCCATCAGCACCAATTCCCGTATTACGATTACATACTTTTTGAGAAAACTTTGCATAATCAATATTTTTATCATACATTCCTACAATAAAGTCGTTGCCACAACCGTGATATTTACTATACATATTTCACCTGCTTTTATTCTTCAACTATCGAATATTATATTCCTTTTTTTAAATTAATTCAATATAAAAACTTAAAAAGAGGGATAATCTCCTCTTCTTTTTTCACCATCCTTTCTTCTCTTCATACCAGTCGATTAACTCTTTTAGATGATCCATTGATACAAAATCACATCCGTGTTCCATATAGTGTATTCGTTTGAGTTCCTCTTCTGTAATTTCAGACTCGGGTTTTTTATTCATTCCCTTGATTAAAATCTGAATTACTAAATTAAATAACCATTTATTGAATCCCTTTTGCTTTTCTCTATTGATACCACCAGGAAGATAGAATAATGGTGTTTCATAAATCTTGTTTTGTTTTTTTACCATTTCTAGGTATTCTTCATTATCTCCTAGTAAGCCAACTGCTCCTATTACTTTGATTTGATATTTATTGCGAACTTTATTTAGCCCTGAAATTATCCCTCCACGAAGCCAGCCTAAATAAATAATTTCCGCTTTTGGTTTTATTGCTTTTTTTATTTCTGATAAAGCAACAACTTTTAATAGTGTAGCTTCAGCGAGCATCATCGCATATTTTTCTGTAAATCCTGTGTTAGATTGATATACAATCGCTGTGATCATTAGTTTCCCCCTCAGTTTTTATTTTTTAAAAATCCTTCTTCTCAATCTTCGTTACTATACTTGTATTGTACCATACTAATCCTTTAAAAAAATATTTTTTCTAGAAAATAGTTAAAAACTGGCAATTACGATTTGTCTCTTCGCGTTTGCCAGTTATATTTTATTCATTTTTTGATGAAATTTACGATATCATCAATAACTTCTGTTGGTATTTTTTTTCTAATTAGATAAGCATTATTAATGTTTTCCCCTACCCCATAAACAAAATAATGATTTAATTCCTCATAATATTTATATTGGACATTTTCTTTTCCTTTTAATAAATTTTTGTAATCATCAAGTGTTGTTTTTGGTACTTGCAAATCTTGTCCTCCTTGCATAATCAATAATTGATAATGCTTTGAAGCCTCGATAACCTCACTTTGCAATTCAAACTTATTATAACTAGCCCAATATGCTTCATAGGCTCCCATATAAAAGTAATTTTCTTCTCCGGGAACGACTTCTTTTAAGTTTCTAAAGTATTCATAATAAGAATAATAGGTATCATAGTAGGGGCTTTCTTGTTTTTGTAATTGTCGCATCGCAACATCGATAATATGTTCTGTTGTTCCTGCTAGCAGTATCGCTCCCTTGATGTTTTTATCTAAATTAAGAATAATCGGTGCCAATTGACCTCCCATAGAATGTCCAATAAGAAAGAGATTTTTGCTATCTATTCTTTTATCCGCTCGTAACATAGCGATTGCTGAAAGTACATCGTCGATTACTTCATCATAAATTGTAAAACTATAATCGTTAGCTAATGTAGAACCATAAACAAAGGTTCTTTTATGATATCGAATCGAAGCAATTCCTTTTTTTGCCAATTCTTGTGCTAAATTTTCAAAAGGTTCCAATGCTCCTATTGCTTCATTCATATTGCTTGGACCAGAGCCATGAATCAAAACTACCGCTGGAACAACATCCTTTGACTCTGGAATAGTAAGCATTCCTGGCAACTCAAACTCCTCTGTTGTTACGATAATATTTTCTTCTTGATAAGAATGCTCTGTTACTTTTGTTTTACATCCATTCATCATTAAACACAAACAAAAAAGCAAATAAATTAACATTTTTCTTTTCACTATATCACCTCTTTTTTCTAAATTTTAAAATTTATCATCTAATTCATCATAGCATAAAATGACTAAATTGTAAATTAACAACCTCTTTGCTTCTAGCTAAATTTTTATAAACGATTGACATGAAAATTGATATGCATCAGGTTATAGATATAAATACTAATTTACATGCCCATTCTTTTAATATAAAAGCACGCCTAAATGATTAAGCGTGCTCAAACCATTAACAAACTTTTTTAAATGATGAAAAAAGAAGTTTTATCTAACATTGCAATAGAAATATAGATATTATTTTTTATTTGCTTCTTCTCTAGCTTTATACGCTTTTAGATCTTCATTTAAATCTTTTATTTCTTTTTTCCAAATTAAATACATGATTAACCAAATTAATGCATAAACAACAATAACTGTTCCGGAAATGATCAAAAAAGTAACTAGTGTAAATGGAACCCATTTTAGGACTGTAAATACTATAATAAATGAAATCAATATCGATACCGAATGGGCAACCGTTGCTTTTAATAAACTCCACAATTCAATATCAAAAAAACTAATTCCACCCATACATACCATACCCAGTAAACCCGATAGTAATGTTTGAAGGACAATTGCCAAAGTTTCGCTTTCTAGTGATTCAAGCAATCCCGGAGATACTACACTTACGCCCTCACCATAACCAAGATTGACCAATAAAGTAATAAGGTTTCCGATAATGACTCCAATAATAAAGCCTAATATTAATCTTATTATTAAATTTTTTTTCATTTTAGAGGCTTGCCTCCCCTTAATATTTCCTTGATATGTTTAGTATATCTTCTAGAGGTATAGGATTTGATACCATTTATCATTTTTATTTTAATGATTCCTCCACCTTCAAAACTCCACTCTTTAACGTATTTTAAATTTACTATCTCCGATTGTGAAATTTTTACAAACCAAGTTGGATTTAATTTTGTTTCAACTTGATATAATGGTTCACTTAATACATATTGACCATTTATCGTTTTGATTGATATAAACCTTCCGCTTTTAGATAAAATAATAATGTCATTCATGTCAATTATTTGCTCATCTGAAAGAAGTTGACAAGAAAGTTTTTCTCCACCCAAAAGCTCAAGTATTTTGTTTATTTCTTCTGTTTGTTCTTTTGCCCTGATGATGACTTCAGTTTCCTCAACCGTTTCATCATGAATGAACTTCAATTTAAACGACATACTATAACTCCTTTGATTCATCTTTATTGTATTATAATTATTATTTGAAAAATAATCAATACTAAGAACATCTTTACTTATTGCTAGAGAATATAGTAGATATTTTCTTGTTATAAAGATGAATAATAAGGAACTATTATAATTCTAATATTGTGATTTATTGCCCCCATACCGTAGGCATACCGTTTACATAATGCCAATGGTTTCCGTCTGTATTTGATGTATCGCTATACCAAAATACTGGTCTATTGCTACGATTCCAATTCGATGCCCAATCTGAAGGTTTATCGGTTGCTTCTGCGTAAATTTTTAATTGATCACAACCTCTGAATGCATTATTCCCAATGGTGTTGACACTTTTTGGAATAATTATGATACTCAACTCTTTACAACCATTAAACGCCCCTGCTCCAATAGATTCCAAATCTTTACTTAAAGTTACTTTGGTGATTGCGGTACCATAAAAGGCATAACTATCAATTCTAGTAATATTACTAAGATCGAGTACAGATAAATCTGGGCATTCATAAAATGATAAGGTGCCGATTATTTTAACACTAGCAGGAATGACAGTTGTTTTAACTCCAACAAGTAATGTATTAGTTCCGGTTTCTATAATAGCATTACAATTATCTCTTGAGTCTAGTACTTTGTTATTAGCATC
>DMWH01000097.1:9252-11672 GCA_003483345.1 Clostridiales bacterium
CCTATATATACTAGGCTATTACCAAAGTTAATATCTTCTATTATTGTATTAGCAAATGCGTAAGCTCCAATTGATGTAACACTATCTGGAATTACTATATTTGCAAGTGCTTTACAACGATTAAATGTACCTTCACTTAAATATGTAAGATTATTAGATAAATTGATCTTTGTTAATTGATAACAATCAGCAAATGCATATTGACCAATACTTATAATACTTTCAGGTAAAACAACCGTTTCTAATTTCATACAATACCTAAACGCACTTATTCCAATTGATGTAACACCATCCGGTATTTCAATTGATGTCATTTGGTCGCAATTTGAAAAGGCAAAATCACCAATGCTTCTAACGCCTTTTGGAATTATTGTGTTATTAAGTCCATGTGTTAAGCAATTATCTTCTTTTCTAATAATTGCTGTTTTATTAGGCGCTTTATATACTTGGTTCGCTTCATCAACAATAACTTTATTCAAAGAATCACAGCCATAAAATGCCGATTTACCTATAAATTGAACATTTTTTGGAATTGTAACTGATGTTAAATATTTACAGCCATTAAATGCTACTGTATTAATAAATTTTGTATTTTCATGAATATTAATAGCACTTGTACCAGTTTCTCTAACTTCTAATAATAATAAATAAGGATTATCCTGATTCCCCAAATAATTCCCCTTATCATAAGCGTTTGAAGACAAATTAAAGCATGAACTAAATACATAATCGCCAATATATTCCAATGAATCTGGTAGGTTAATTTCTGTCAGGTTATAACAAGATTCAAATGCTCCAGAACCAATGTGTTTTACCTTATTTCCTAATGTTATTTTTGTTAATGATGTGCCATAAAAAGCACCAATACCAATCTTTTTAATGTTATTTGGAAGAGTTAACTTACTTATTCCTTCGCAAAATCTAAATGCACTATTTCCGATAATTTCTACACCATTGCCAAAATCAATTGTTGTAAGTCCGTTTATATAAGCTAGTGATTCATCACCAATTATCTTACAATTATCGTGAATTTTAATTGAAGTTTTGGTTTGGTCAATCATTTCAACAAATACTAAATAAGGGTTAGTTTGATTACCTAAATAATGTGCATTTTCATATTCTGTTAATACAAATGCTTCTGCAGCCATAAACATATTTGAACCAAATGACTCAAGACTATTAGGTAAACTCAGTGAAGTAAGTGATGAACAACCTAAAAATACTCTATCACCTATTTCTATTAAGCCTTCAGGTAGGTTAATCGTAGTAAGCGATAAACAATCTGCAAATGCATCCATTTCTATTAGTTTAACGTTAGACCCTAAAGTAACTGTAGTTAATTGACTACAAGAATTAAATGCATCATATCTTATGTATAATACACTATCCGGTATTACTACAGATTTTAATGTTTTATTTCCATAAAAAGCCCATTGTTCAATAGATGTTACTGGTTTATCAAGATATGTTGAAGGTACTTCAACATCCATTGAATTACCGATATAATTTATTACTGCATACCCTTCTCCAAGGTCAGCAAACACAAAGTCATCGGTTTGTGCTAAAGTAGATTTAAACACGGCAGTATATTCGATATCTCCTTTACATACACTTACTGATGGTGACCAACCATTAAATATAAATTCGCCTTCTTTTGTAGGTTCATCTCCGTTATATTCTGGCATATCTCCATATAAGACGTTTTCATCTACTTCTAGAACTTGACCATTATGGTTTTTCCAAGTAACTGTATATTGATTCAAAGTATATGTAGCTAATACTTCTTGGTCTTGACCTAATTTTAAGTCGTACGTACCCCATTGGGCACTATGGCCTTCTTTTGGTGGTATTGCAGGCTCTGTAATAGATTCTGTTTCTAAATCAAATACTACTATAGCAACTACTTCATCATTAGCTTTGAAGATAATTTTGTAAGTATTTAAATTAAATTTAGGTGTTAAATTAAGATCGGTAGTTACTCCTAAATTAAAGTTATATTCTACATCACCATTTAACCATGAATCAAATGTATAACCTTCTTTAACAGGATTTTCAGTAGGTGCAACTATTTTTTCATTTTTATTAACAAATAATTCTTTAAATACTCTATTATCATGAGTTCTAAATACAACATGACATTCATCTTCGTTTTTATATCTTGCTTGATATACAACATCATGACTAGGTACCATATCATCAACTTGCCCCCAATCTAAAAATACTCTATTTTTACCAGTTTCCAAGTCAGTATAACTAGCTGGTATTTCGCTTGGTATAACAATTGGACTACCAAAATCTAAGCTTTCTTCTTTTACTACGCCTTTATGATCTTTAAATGTTACAGTATATTTATTAACTGTGTATACAGCTAAAACTTCTTGATTTTGAGGTAAATCCAGATTATAAGTTCCCCATGCACC
>DMWH01000260.1 GCA_003483345.1 Clostridiales bacterium
TTTATAAGTTTTCTGTAACGGTAGGGATAAAAAAAAGAAACCTATGGTTTCTTTTTTTTAAGCAAATTTATATAAATTAGGAACTTTTAGTTAATTTTAACTTTTCTATTTCTTTTACAACAACTTCCCATAAAAACTTTATATTATAGTTATTTAAATGACCTTTTGGAAGCCCTAAATTTGAAGCATAATTATCAACTCTTTCCCATGCACAATGACTGGTCCAGATATTTACATAAATAATCATACAAGCTTTATCAAGAGGTTTAAGAGATGGAGTACCTACCGCTTCAATCATATGAAGCTGAGGGTATTTTTTCTTTACTTTTGCCTGCCACGTTGGAATGCCTCCGTAAATACAGATATTGTATTTATTTATTATATCAAGGAATTCTTCTTCGGTTACTTCCCTTTCCGCCTCTTTTTCAATAACAATTTCAGCTTTCAGCTCTTCAGCCTCTTCAGGTTCTTTATTTTTTGATTCCAATTCCCTAATTTTTTTGTTTAATTCATAAATGATTTTTTCCTGTTCCTTTGCCCTTCTTTTATATTCGGTAACATCGCTGGTCGCTTTTTCTTCTGCCTTTGAAAGCGACTGTTTTAAAGAAGCTATCTCGTCTTTTTTTTCTTTCAGCATTTTTAAAAACTTTTTATCATCACTATTTACATTGTTGGATTTGATTTTACCGTATACATCCTTGTAGTCGTTAAGGAGAAATTCTCTTTCCTTGTTTTGAGCTAAAACAACAAGATTAAGCACTACCAGCCAGCTTAATTCATATTCATATTCCCTTATATTAACTTCATCTCTTAACAAAAGTAAGTACACAGAATCTCTGACTATTTTTCTTATGTCATTTCTTCCTAATATCCTTTTCTGTAAAAATTCAAAAATGCTTTTGTCTTTTGAAAAAGTCAGGGAATGATATACGAAGAAATTATATTCCAGATGGTCCCGGAAGCTTAATTCTTTTCCTTTGTTTAGACCATTTAATTCCTTGGGGAGATTAAATTCAGTTTTTCTAAAAGAAGGTGCCTTAAATAACTTCATAAAATCCTTTGTTTTTTCCTGCATCAGCATGAATTTTATATATTCAGGCTCCATTAAATCTGCTAAGTCTTTGTTTTTAAAATTCAATTTAACAAAAACATCATACACTGCTTTTTCGTATTGTAAGAAAGTTTCATTAATTATATATTCATTTACCCATTCCGTGAAAAGATCCACAGCTTTCAGGTTTTCTATGTATGCTTCCTCCCAACAACCCACATTTTTCTTCCTCATTTCAATATCTATATCTTGCTCTGCTTTTTCATCCCTTGTAGGGAGAGAAAAATAAAGCCAGTTATAGTAATACTTTAAGTATCCGTCAAGGTTGCTTTTTGCGGAGGTTACATCATTTACCATAACATATTCTTTATCAAAAGACGACCTATAAGAAGAAAATTTATCAAGCAGTTCCCACCGCAGGTTTTCATCATGTTCCGCTTTAATTAAAAGATTTAATATCATTCCCATTTCTTTGAGATCGTAAACACCATAATGGCAGAACTCTTTAATGTCGTATCCGTGAAGGGGCGGATTGCTTTCGTCAACTAAATACTTCTTATATTTCTTTATAAAATATGAAGTTAGTGAGGGTACATACAAAACAGCTTCGCAAACTCTTGGCAATAGGCAGCGATGTTGATTTACATCGGAAATACCTTGTTCCCACATTTGTAGTGTTTCTTTTTTTATGCGTTTTTTCATAATATACATCCTTTCTTAAAATGGTCTATATTATATATTACGCATTTTATTTTTATAATATTCCACGCACAAAAAAAAGGAGCTGTCTTATTAACAGCCCCTTAATTTATTTTTTTATTCTATTGTAACTTCTTTTGTCGTGACATCCTTATTGCTGCTTGTTACTTTTACTGTATAAACTCCGGCACTATTTGCGGTATAGCTGTAGCTTGATTTATAGTTTACTTTCTTCAAGGAAGCACCGTCTTTTAAGACTTCTATGGTCTTTATTGAAGTTCCGGCTACAGGAGTTGCTGTAATGTCCATCTTCATTCCGTTGACAGTAACTTCTACTGCAGGTTCTTTGTTAAGCTCTGAAAATGCAGTAATCACTATGTTTGAAGTTATAACTGTATCATCTTTCTTAGCGGTAAATACATAGTTGCCGTCTTTATTTACAGTTACAACTGCCGGACTTTCTAATAACGGAGTTTCACCAAAATAAAATTCGTCAAACTCTCCCTGTACGGTCGCCGTAATTTTTACAGTTCCCTTTGATGCGATTTTAGAATCATCTGCTTCAAGAGTAATGTAGAATTCTTCATTGATGCCTGAAATTTCAAGAGTTACACTCTTTTCATTTCCTTCGTTTAAATTTTTTCACATTCATACACATTCTCCTTTATAATTTTTTCTTTACACAAAAACTTATATCTCTGCATATTATATAATATGCAACTTTCATTAAAATTATTCCTGTAAAATTTTGAGCAATTGTTTGCCATATAAAAAAGAGGTATAACGCCTCTTTTATTTAACCTTCATTACTCCAGATTTTCCAGTTCTATTTCGGGAAAATCTCCAGACTCAGGATCTTTATTGCCTGCAAATACATCTATACTGTCAAATATATTGTATCCTGTACTGTCAACATTTTCAGCTCCGGAGAACCTTCCTATAATCTGAATATCTCCGCTGTAGGACCTTGCTATTATTTCCTCTGCCTGTGGTCCTGTTACAACAACTGTAACTGAAGCCAAATCTCCGTCGCCGGAATTATCCATTGAAGTTACTTCTTCACCCTTGAAGGACTCAGTATTCAAGCTGAAATCATCTTCCGAAACATTGGATTTTTGTACATAGTCATATCCGTCTTCCGTATTAACTGACCAAATAACCACATCTTTCATAAAGATTTTTGAATAAACAAACTGCTGCCCTGTGTCCGGGTTATCAACGGTTGCAATATATACCAAATCTACAACATCTCCACTTTTAATGTTCCCGGCCAAAGCCCTCTCCATTTCTACGGGGAAAGATACTTTTCTCATTTTGGACAAATCCATCAGCTTCATAGGGTTTAAATCTTCCTGAGAAGTAACAAAATCAGTCATAACAAACTGTCCTTTTGAAACCTCGGTGGTCACCACTTTGTTAAGAATCAAATCCTTATCCCTTAAGAAGTTTTTATCAATAGCCCTTGCAGGAATTTCGACAACAGCCAGCTTATCCTTAGTTATCACATCTCCTGTTTTCATAGGTTGATTGAAAACAAATACCTTTGTAGGACCTATCTGAGAATTAGTATATGCGTATACCCCGTACAGTACTCCGATAAGCAAAACAAGTTCAATCACAATTATCATTATTCTCTTACGTTTCATTTAAATTTACCTCCTAATATTCATATTATATAATACGCATTTAATTTATTATTTATTCCATGCATTATTTGAGGGCTAATATATTTGAAACAATGCTGGAAAAAATATAACCTTTCCCTTTCTGCAGAGAGTAGAACATGCCGTCAATATTAAGATTCATAAGCATTGCATAATCCAAAGAAATAGTTATAAAGCTTTCCAATGGAGATTCAATCCATTCCGCTATATCCTTTAATTTCAGCTTACATTTATCATCATACCTGTTAATTACAAAATAAGCCTTTTCTTTATTAACTGCCTTCTTCTTAGAGAATGCACAGGCAACGCTGTGAATATCCTGAGTTAAGGTAATATAAAGAATATCGGAATACATATTTCCTTTCAAAAAGGATTCTGTCAAAGAATTATTATCACTCTTTATGTCCATTACTATATAGTCATATTTGTTGTCAGCTTTTAAGTCCCTTATAAGAGCCTTTAATTCCTGAGTATTTATCGGTTCTGCATTTTCGTCAATCAGGTATGTACTTGAAACAGTTAAAAAGTCAAGAAGACCGTGGACATTCTCATTGGCGGATTTGACAATATTTTTGTAAATTCCTTCCGTATCTTCCGCTGCAGCTGATTTTAAGGCGAATTCAAGACCTTTGTTTACACTGTCAAGTTCATAAAGATAGCTTGAATAAGGATACTTGTCGTCGGTTTCTATATAAAGAACCTTATATTTTCCCGCTAAAACCGCTGCGGTGTTTAAGGCAATTGTAGTATTCCCTACACCCGATTTGCTTCCTAAGAACGAAATCAACTGACACTTGTTGCTTGCCCTTTCGGAAATCTTAACCCTTACTTTTTTATCGTCAATAAAGTCATCCTCATCACTCTTATCCATATTTTCTCTAAAATTCTGAAGCTTGGTATCTGCACCCGCATCCAGAGAACTTATCTTCTTTGCTTCTTTTTGAAGATTCTCAAGAGTAATGGTGTCAGATTCAACTTTATTTAAGAGATTTTCATTATTTTTGGCAGCCCTTTCTATTTCAAAAGAAAGATTCAGGATATTCTTCTCTAATTTCATTTTTTCTGCCAGAAGTTCATCTCTCTTGTCGGCAAGATTGTCATACTCTTCATTCATGCTCTTAAGGTCCGAGCCTAACTTTTCGATTTCCTCTTTAATTTTCTCTATCTCTTCCCTTTTATTTTTGAAATTAGAATCAAGTTCGTCTTTTTCCTTAATTTTAGCTTCAATAATTTTGTTAAGCTCATCTCTTACCTTTTCGAGACCTTCATCTACTTCTACCTCTTCGGAAAGCTTGCTTTCATATTCTCTCTTTAATTTCTCAAACTTTTTGGATTTCTCTTCAACGGCAACCTTTAATTCCTCTATTCCTTCAATCTTTTCTTTAACTTCCTTTTCCAAGAAGTCTCTTTCGGCTTCGAGCTTTATTTTATCTTCTTCAGAGATGGAACTTTCCTTAAGCTCCTTTATTTTAAATTCAAGCTCTTCAACTTCCGCCCTTCTCTTAAGAAGCTCCTGTTCAAGCTCTACCTTCTTATCCTTGTTTGCAATATAGAGATTCCAGTAATTTGCCTTATCTTTCTCAAGCTTCTGGATTTCCTTTTCCAAAAACTCTTTCTTGGTCTTAAGGGAAACCACTTCATTTTCAAGGGAATTTTTAGTTGCTTCAAGGGTTGTTCCCTTGTCTTTCAACTCTTTTATTTTATTTTCTTTCTCCTTAATCAAATCCTTAAGCCTGTTAATTTCTTTTTCGGTATTAGCAAGAAGAATTTCCTTGTTTTGAGCTTCCTTCTCATAAGGTTCAACAGCAGTTTTTATAACCTTATCCTGAGACTTGTCTTTAAAAAGCCTCTTTAATAATCCCTTGCCTTCCTTCAATTCCTTTTCTTCCTCTTCTTCATTGGGACGATAGGTAAAAGGAAGGGTAGTTATATTAAACTTCCCGATATCCTTTAAGGTTCTCGGTGTTTTTATAATATTAACCATGGCGGCAAGCTTTAACTTTTTACCGGACAAAATATCATAAATACCATAGCTTACCAAAGTTGCAATCATATTGTTCCCGTCTTCTTCAGTCTCAGCGAAAAAGACAACCCTTACGGCAGGATACTGAGTTCTTATCTCGAAAATAATATCAAGGATATTTTCATTTCCAAGTATATTTTCTCTTATAACCACAACATCCGGCCTTGTCTCTTCAATTTTCTTTAAAATTCCGCTTTTGTAGGTAACGACTCCTACAACATTCAAGCCTTCGCTTTTTAAAGCATCCTGCAATATTTCTTCTGTCTTCTTGTGACCGATTGCAAACAAAACATTTTTCATTTGTTTTTTTATCCTCCTAAATTGATCTTTCAAATACTCTTGATGTTAAAGAATAATCCGTAAAATGGAATATTGAGCCCAGAGAATCATACTGATACAGGGCTTCGTAGAACTGCATATTCATTATTCTTTTTCTGGTTGAGAAATATATATTGTCAGAAGGCACTATTCCGAATGCCTTTGATGCTTTATAGAACTCCGTTTCCTTATTCTCTTCCAAAATAATAATGTATTTTAGAGGTCTCTTGAATTTATTTTCAAAGAAAACGGAAGTCTGTTTTATGTAGGAAATCTTTTTAAACAAAGACAGGGGGCTTCCCACATTTATGTCAATGACAAATTCCTGAGGAGTCTTATCAACAACCAAGATTTTCTTTAAGTTATTAAGCTTTCTTGCGTACAGGTCAAAGGCAACCCTGCCGAGCTCACTTGCAAGCCTGTCGCCGGAAGAAAGAATAAATCCGCAGGACCTCATCATCATACTTTTGAAATCAGGAATTATTTCTTTATTATACGGAGAATCAGGAATTAATTTTTTAAAGATTATGTCAAGAAGTTCATCCTGACCCGCTGCATAAAAGTCAAAATCCTTGTCTATTATGTCTCCCAGTTCGTTGTAAATTATTGTTTTTATCCTGTCTGCTTTTATCTCCGGATTTTTTACATTACCGATTATAAACAGTATTTTAATGTCCTGTTCCCTCTGGAAGTATTCATCGGAATTATAGAACCTTCTGTAATTGGTCCATTTCCTGTTAAGCTGTCTTGTAGTTTCGGTTCCCATATCCATTTCCAAAAACAAATCATAGGAACCTATTCTTATCATTCCATCCGGTCTTATCATTGTGTATTTACTTAAATACTTTTCGTCATAATAAGTCCACTGAAGATCCTTCTCTAAGGCTCTTTTTCTGAACTCAAGGACAAAGGTGTTCAAATAGATTTGATGCTTTATCAATTTTGCATCAAGCCGAAGGTCTTTATAATTGTATATGCCAAGGGCTGTTTTCTTGCCGGCTCTTAAATATGCTTCAACCGGAAGATTTAAATAATTTCTTAAAAGTCCTATGCCGTTTGTGGTTAAAAATATCGCCGGATATTCTTCTCCATATCCTACCTTTTCTATGATTTTGTACTTCATAAATTTTCTTACTCTTCTCATGACATAATCCCTTGATTTGCCTTCCAAGGAATAAAACATTTCATACATTAAATTTTCATCTAAGCATCGTAAAAGATATATGGACCTTAAAACTTCCTTGTCTATAGCGGTTAAGGAATCAATAAAATCTACTTGAAAATACATACTCAAACCTCCTTTAATATATATTACGTATATTTTTTATATTATATTCCATAAATTATTTATTGGAATATTTTAATCACAATCTGCATATTATAGAATAAGTACATAAGAAAGGAGAGTAATAATGGATTTGACAAAGGAAGAAATCATCCGTTTAATCAAAAAGGAAAAACTTTTAATCACAATCTTATTTTTTATATCGACATGCTTTGGCAGTGCTTTAATCTTTTTGTCCGACAATCAGATTTTTCTTCTCGTAGGGCTTTTCTGCTACATGCTTGCTGTTCTGTGTCTTCCTAAAATCAACGGTGCAAAACAGGACATACAAGATACAAAGAATAATATTTTTGATAATTTTTCCGGAAAAGTTGAAGATATTTTCCCTGAAAAAGAAAACAAAGAAACCGGCAGATGGATAGTTTTAATTCAGGACAATGAAGGCAAGAAAACTTACGAGTATTTATTAAGAAATAAGATTAATTTGGCTGAAGGCGAACAAATAAGCATTTATACAACAAAGTATACCAAGATACCTACAAAAATCGAAAGGGTTGTTGAATAATGAAAAAATATTTATGGAAAAACAAAAGAGGTTATTCCGCCGTTAATGTAATAATGTGCGTTTTAGTTATACTGCTTACTTTCAGCCTTCTGATAGAAATAACTTTTTTAGGTAAAAGGTACAGTTATATGGCACAAACAACCACTTATGTATCAAGGATAATAGGTGAACAGGGCGGGATACAAACAAGTACACCCAGCGGATACATGGACCCTTCACTTTATACTAAAAGCTCACGGCTATATTCCACTTTAAACAGCGGTTTCTCAAAGGCGGGATTTGATACTTGGGCAGTTTATATTGACGATGTAAAACTGAAAAGCAGCACAAGACTCAGCTTCCCTGAAAAAACCCTCATACCCATTAGAATAAGGGCGGGATTTTACCCGATATTTAAGTTTAACAGCCGGTCAAACAGACTCGTTTATATTGAAACGGAGAGGAACGTATACAGCAGCTTTACCCCAAGAACAAGCGATATTGATTTAATTAAGTAAAAGGAGAAATTCAATAGGGTTAAATATTATAACAATTTTTAATCTAGGTATAATTTCCAGTAATAAAGCAGATAAATCTGACAATAAAAGCAAGAAAACAGAAAAAGAATAAAAAGAATGAGAATTCTTCAAAGAAACCAAAAAAAACCCGCCATTATTAAAAGCGGGTTTTTTATTGGTCTTTATTATAAAATATAAATATCGCTTATGTTAAGTTTTACCCTGTCTGTAAGTACTCCCTGAATGTCATATATATACAGGATTTCGTCATATGCCCCGTAAACACATTTGGCGTTATAAACAGCCAGCTTCGGAATCGATACGTCCAGTGAAACTTCGTAGCTTAACCTGAAGTCTTTGTTTACATAAACAAGCTTATCCTTGTTGTCCCTGAAACTTTGCTTAAGCAAGAATTCCCCGTCTTTTTCGTAGACAATCTTAGTATCTTTTGCATAGTTTAATTCGGCCCAGCCATATGAAACCAAGTTTTTATCAAACTTATGGAGAATAGACTTATTTACCGTTAAGCCAAATTTGTTTGCTATGTAGAGATAGTCTCCGATAATTTCTATATCGGTTGTTTTATCTCCTAAGTATACATACATCTGCTCTTTTGTCTTAAGGTCTATCTTAAATATGGACTTATTAGCTGCATAATACAGAAAATTCCCGTCAACCGTCCAGTCTTCCAAGTCGTAATCAACTGCTACCCTTTTATATCCTTCTCCGTCAAGAATATATATATTGGAATCATCCTTTACGGTAAAATAGAATATCCCGTTTTCAAACTGATAATCCTTAACCACAATATCCTTGTTGTCAGCTATAAAGGAAAGCTCAAGCTGATTGTCTTTTACAAAAATCTGATACAGCTTTGACCTTACATTGTCATATACAAAGAATCCCTTGTCGGTAAAGGAATAGTTATAATCGGGAATTAAAGAATCTTTAGCCGTTTCTATATCCCACGTAATATTTTCAATCAATGCTTGGTCAGAAATCTCTTCGGCTTCGGGAAGACCGCTTTCAGAAGTTCTTCCTCCAAAAATATTCCCCACCTCAGTTTTGGAGGTATTTTTTGAAAATGTTCCCTTTTTAGCTAAAAACAGCCTTACATCCCCTACATAAATAGGATGAAGCTCCTGTGGATCATTGATTTCCCTTCCCCACTTAAGAAGCTTAAACTCGGGAACATCGCTTATTAATTTTCTTTGAACCTTTATCCAGCAATCTCCTTTAATAATGTTTATAGCTACAATATCATAGCCTTCTTTTTCCCCAACCACTTCTACGCTTCTGTCGCTAAAAAACTTGCCGCCTGTATCCTTCACAACATCGTTGGCCTGATCCGGTTTGGTATCTTCAACCTTTCCCGGCTCTTCCTCAGCTTCCGGGCTTGATTTAATAATATTTAATTCTGCAGGTTCGTAGTCTTTTTCATATATTTTGTTTAAATTCAGTGAAAAGAGCTGTTTTCTGGACGCTATATTGACTATGGACACAACTCCGTCCTGATTTCCCGCAAGCATATCGTTTTTCATGGAAAACTCCTTAACCGCTGCGGGTTCACTGCCTTTTGGCATTTTCTTTACGGCAACAAAAACAACAATAAGAAATAATAATAAGACTGCCATAAAGATTTTTCTTTTAATTAATTTTTTGAAAATTTCTTTTACATTACTCAAATTACTCACTCTCCTCTAAATCATTAATTATTTTGGGCAAAAACAAAGATGATTTAACAATTATTAAAGTTTTTTTATTGGGATCATATTTCATAAAGCTCTTATCATCAAACCCGTTTTTAATTCTAATGTCTGTTAAAAGCCTGAACTGAGTGCTGTTGGTGTTTCTGTAATATATATCTGCAACCTCAAGTGCCATTTTGTCGTTTTCGGCAAGCAGAATTACTACCGGATTTATGCTGAAATACTTTTCAATATATCCTTCCGACATAAGAACATTTAATTTCTCAGATTTCTTTTGAATACCGGAAGGAATATCGTACTTTCTCACAACCTCCAGTATGAAACCTCTCGGAGTGTGACCACTCATAATTTCAAATTTTGCATTTGTCTGAACATCCCTCTTCCCTATGTTGAAGTTTGCAAAGGATTCAAAATACCTTATATTTTCGGGAACGGAATTTAAAAGAGCCAGATAAAACTGAGTTGTTGTAAGATATTTGGTTATATATTCGACTCCCCTTACCGCATTTGTGGATGTCCAGCTTAACACGTCTTCGGTACCGTAATGACTTAAAATATACTTGCCGCCGAAATCAAGACTGTAACATTTCAACGCATCTTCCGGTATTTCATTCAGGGGATATTTTGAAATAATGAACATATTTATTATTCTTTGATGAAGAAACATTTCAAGGGTTTTGTCAATATCTTCCAAGGGGAACCCCTGAGAGCTTAAATATGACTTAATTTGATTTTCAGTAGCAAAGCAGACTTTCAGTATAAACTTTAATAAAGAAAGCTGCAGATCTGCATTCTTTTCATTTCTTCTGTCCATGAAGTTTTTTATGTAGACATGCTCGGGTTTTACTCCCTGCATATTAAACTTATGATGCCAAGTCTGTTTAAAGTCGTAGTTAAAACTAAAATTACCGTCTTCACTTTTTTTAATATATAGACTTAATTCTGCCATAATTTGTGTGTGCAATTTAAATTGCTACTCCTTTCTATTTTTTATATATATATATACTGCAGGGGCTGTTCTTAACAGCCCCGACAAGTCTATTTAAAATGCCAAAAATTTAATCAACCTTCCCCTGATTCTTAAATTACCCTTTTCATCAAATATCTGGGTAAGCTTAATTACGGCGTTGGAGCCTACGAAAACTTCTTCATCTCTCGGAAGAGGACATAAAGCATCAACTCCGGGCAGAAGCCTTACATAGAATCCCCAGTCCTTTACTGCGGTTACAGAACCTTTTATAACCTGATCCACTTCAAAATTGGACAGCTCGGACATTGAAGATTTCTTAAACATTTTAGGAACCTTAAATGCAAGCTTGCCGGTGTTGTTAACCCTAAGAAGCTTAACCTTTAAGGTATCTCCAACCTTAAATACATCTCCGACCGAAATGTGATCATCAGAGAAATTTTCATTTTTAAGAATTCCCGCAACCCCGTGAATTTCCACATAAGCTCCAAAGTATGTAAGCTTTGAAACTTTAGCAACAATTTCATCTTCCATTGAAAGAGTGGAAACTATCTTGCTTTTGATTATCCTTTGAGCTTCCTTACGAGAACAAATCAATCTGTCATTCTTCTCATCGTAACTTTTAATTACTATGGGTATTTCCCTGCCTATGAAGCTTATCAGAGATTTCCAGTGAATATCATCATCCGCTTCGTCAAGAGGCACCATACCATTTGTGTTGTTCAATGTAAACAGCATTACATCACCGTATTCTTCATCCCTTTTGGCTCCGGTTACTTCAACCTGAAATATTGTTTCTTCGGCGATATTTTTGTTATAAATCTGAGCTTTTAAAAAGCCCTGCTTTTTAACCGGAGATGCGTTTTTTCTGTAGCCTTTCTTTTTCGGTTTATACTCCGGCTTAACCTCTTTGCCTTCGGCTTTTAAATCCTTAATTTCCTCTTTTATTTCTTCCATTATTTCTTCCTCTCCTATTTTTTCTTTGTTTTCAATCACGTTTTCTTGCATTTCGCTTCTCCTTTCAAATTAGTTTTAAAAATGAACATAAACAGTCTATCTATTATATATAATACGCAATTCATTAGTTATATATTCCAACATATTTTTGCATTTAAGACAAAGACCGTTTCAGATTATTTTGACAGAATATTTTTTTATGATATTGTGTATTATATAAGGAGAGGATTTTTATAAGGAGGAGAAAAATATGGATTTCATAAGTGAAGATAAGAGAACCATAAATCTGCCGGTCCCCTTGGGAACCACCGTTTACGGATATTTAACCGTGTGCTGTGATGCCTGTATGTTCCAGAAGGAAAAATTTAAAGAAATTTTTGGTGATGTACCCGGCAGATGCGGTAAGGACAAACCTTGCCACACAAGGCTTACGGGAATTCAAACGATAGCCGTAAACCTAAAAAACATTGATGCGGTGCTTGAAGGTTGGCATAAGGACATATTCGAAACCTTCAACGAAGCGGTGCAGGCTGGAATTAAATACACAACAGAAAACAGGAAAAAACTGATAAAAGCAGGAATAAAGCTTGATGAAAGAGGCTATTCGATAATAGAAGAAAAATAAGAGGAATTAAAGAGAAGGTCTTTATGGAAAAATTAAATGTTATAATCAAGAAAATTAAATACTGCGATGAGAAAAACAAACTGTATATATTTGACGGCTTAACTTCGCTTAAGAAAAAGACTCCATCGGGGAAAACAAGAAAGGTTAAAACAAAGGTAACTTTCAAGGGTAATTTTATGTCCATTTATATTGAAGACGATATAAATGTCGTAGGCTACTGGATTGACAATGAAAAGTACGGCAGACAGTTCATAGTCGTATCCTACGAAAAAAATATCCCCCAGACAATTAAAGGGATTCAGACCTTCCTGAAACAAATTGTAAGAGGAATCGGAGAGAAAAGAGCAGAGGCAATAACAAATGCATACGGGGAAGATTCTTTAAATATTATCGCTAAAAACATTAATGCCCTTGATATAATACCCGGGATAACAAAAGATCAAAAGGAAGAGATATGGCTTGCCATAGCCCAGAATATCGAATTTGAAAAGCTCCTTGCCTTCATGCAGTTAAATGACCTTGATTATACCTTGGCCATAAAAATATACAACAGGTTCAAAGAGGATTCCATCATAAGAATTAAAGATAATCCTTATGTCCTCTATATGGAAAATATAGTTCCCTTCTCTGTGTGCGACCAGATTGCATGTAACCTTAATGTAACAGCCAACTCTTTAACAAGACTCGTTGCAGCCCTTTATAGTTTTATACAGGGAGATGTTACTTCAAATGGGAACCTGTATACCACGGTAAGCTTCATCTATAAAAAGTTTAATAAGTATCTTGAGAAAAAAGGAAGATTTGCCGATTCTTACGAATTTTCCGAAGAAGAAATAGAAAAGGGCTTAAAATACCTTGAAAAAGACGAAAGAGTAGTATTCTGCGAAAATAAAAAGGGAAGAATTTTATATTTAAAAAATAACTTATATATTGAAAATAAAATTGTGGAGTTAATATCGAGGAAAATGAACTCCTCTATCCACAGATACGGGTACCCTGAAAAGGAAATAGAAAACTTCCTTGAAGGTTATGAAAAATCCTCCGGCATAAAAATGGCTCCGGAACAAAAGGAAGCTGTAATATCAGCTCTTAAGAATACTATCAGTATAATAACCGGAGGCCCCGGAACAGGGAAAACAAAAACTATGGCCGCCATAATTCACTGTATTAAAACCCTGTCGCCGGATGCAACAATTCACCTGTGCTCTCCTACAGGAAAAGCTGCAAAGAGAATGAACGAAATGTCCGGCATGGATGCAAGCACTATTCACAGGCTTGTCAAAATATTTAATGCCAACGATAGAATAGAAAGCAACATTATCAGTGGGGATTTTATAATCATAGATGAGGCATCCATGATTGATGCTTATGTCTTTTACAGGTTATTGTCCTCTCTTGATGAAGATATAAGAATTGTCATAATAGGAGATTACAACCAGTTGCCGTCCGTAGGGGCAGGGCTTATTTTAAGAGATTTGATAGATTCCAATACAATAAAAACCACAAGGCTTAAGGAAATTTTCAGACAGGCAAAAAACAGTAAAATTGTTACTAACTCAAACATCATAATCAATACGGGACTGACAGCAGGCGTAACATTATCAAGGAAATGCTCCGGAGACTTTTTCTTTATTGAAGAGTCGTCTACACATGAGATACAAAGAAAAATTATCATGGTTATGAAAAAACTTATGACAAATATGAAAGTTCCCCTTTCGGATATTCAGGTTCTAAGTGCGGTTAAGGGAACATCTCTCGGGACGGAAGCATTAAACAGGCTTATACAGAATGAATTCAACAATAACACAGATTTTATAGAATCCGGGGAAATGCAGTTTAACAGCAAAGATAAGGTGATTCATATTGTAAATAATTACGACCTTAATGTTTTTAACGGAGAAACAGGGGTTATAGGGACTTTAAATTACAACGAATCAAATATGCTTACTATTGATTATCCGGACAAAAGCATTGACTACCCGGCTTGGTCCCTTGAAGAACTTGAACTTGCCTATGCTATTACGGTCCATAAAAGTCAAGGAAGTGAGTTCCCTATTGTTATAATGCCCATTCACAGTATCGTATCAAGAGGATTATATAGAAACTTAATTTATACCGCAATAACAAGAGCAAAGTCTAAAATGATATTCATAGGCGATAAGGAAGTATTCAAGGAAACAGTTTTACTGGTTAAGGGGAATATTAGAAACTCAATGGTAAAAGAAAAGCTTATAAAAGAATTTGAATAAGATATACAAAAAGAGGTTTAACCTCTTTTTTTTTATTTAGAAGCATTAATAAGGAGAGGATTTCTCCTCTCCTTATTATTGCTCTTTATTAATTTTCTCCAACTACGAAGCTATCATAAACCTCATTCACTGTACTACAATTAACACTGGCTGTCGTATCCCTAAGATCTCCTAAAACAGTTGTTAATGCTATGAAGCCGGCTGCTATAACAAGAGCAGCTATAATCATGGTTTCTATTCCGATGTAACCTTCAGCTTTTCTCAATTTCA
>DMWH01000155.1:0-5365 GCA_003483345.1 Clostridiales bacterium
AATTAAACTTGCAATTTACCATATAACATAAAATATTTGATTATTGTATTGACATTTTGGTCTATATAGTATAGACTTTACTAAAGGTCGATAAAATATAGACTTAAGGAGGTCGTTTATGAATTCATATAAACTTACGGGAAGTGAAGAAAAATTTGCCGATTTAATATGGAAGAAGGAGCCTATCGGTTCAGGTGAACTTGTGAAAATATGTGAAAAAGAAATGAATTGGAAAAAGTCTACTACATATACAGTCTTGAAAAAATTGTGCGAGAAAGGAATATTTAAAAACGAGAATGCCCTTGTTTCATCTTTGATAAAAAAGGATGAATATTACTCAAAACAAAGCATACTTTTCGTTGAGGATACCTTTGAAGGCTCATTGCCGAAATTTATAACAGCCTTTATCGGAGGGAAAAAATTGAGTAATAAACAAGCTGAAGAATTGAAAAGGTTAATTGATGAGCACAAGGAGGCAGAATAGTGGGAAATTTGTTTTTAACCGTTTTAAATATGAGCCTCACGGCAAGTTATGTAATAGTTTTTGTAATAATAATACGATTATTGATAAAGAAAATTCCCAAGATTTATTCATATGTACTGTGGTTTGCAGTCCTCTTCAGATTGACCTGCCCATTCTCCTTTGAAAGCATATTTAGCTTTATACCTGAAAATGTAAATATACCGCAGGATATTGCTTATTCGCCAAAACCTGAAATCAATAGCGGTATAGCAGCAATTGACAGCGCAGTGAACAATGTATTGCCACCACCTGTTAATCCGGCTGCAAGTGCTAACTCTATGCAAATATGGCTTGCGATAGGAGAAGGGGTTTGGCTTATTGGAATAGCCATACTTCTTATATACAGTGTTTATACAACTGTAAAGCTGTACCGTAATCTAAGGAATGCAAAACATATAGAAAATAATATTTACACTGCAAATGGATTTAAAACACCATTTGTTTTCGGCCTAATTAATCCAAGGATTTATCTTCCCAATCATCTTTCAGAAAGCGAAAAATCCTATGTATTATTACATGAACAAACTCATATCAAACGATTGGATCACATTATAAAAGCAGTTTTTTTTATAGTTGCCTGCATTCATTGGTTTAATCCGCTTGTGTGGATTGCATTTTACTTAATGAGCGAAGATATGGAGTTGTCTTGTGATGAAAAGGTAGTAAAACAAATGGGAAGCAATATAAAAAAGGAATATTCAACTTCGCTTCTTTCCATGTCTACAGGAAGGAAGATTATAGGAGGAAGCCCTATTGCTTTTGGAGAAAACAATACTGAAAGCAGAATCAAAAATATCCTGAATTATAAAAAGCCCGGATTGTGGATTTTAATTGATGTTTCGATAATTATTGTTATATTTATTATTGGACTAATATCCAATCCAAAGTCTGATGAAGCGACCACCTGGGATAGAAGACCAATGGTTATGGTAAATGGTGAGTTGTACCTGGATACAGGTAAAGAAGTTCCTGTTGAAATTGATGAAAGTGCAATTATCGGCGAAATCTCTTCTTCGGTTGACCAGTCGGATAAACCAACTAAAGAAGGCCAAACAAACTTTGGAAATATAGGTGCAAAATATGCACATTTTGAAGATAATATTGTTGTTTTGATTAACAATGAATGGGTTCTTTTTGAGAAAGAAGTTAGTACTAAGACTGAGGAGACATATGTGTTACCCATTAACAGAGAAGCTGTAGAGAATGTGGTACGGGATAAGAATTCGAATTGGACCATTACTGACGAACAAAACAAAGAGTATCAAACTTCATTTGTAATAAAAGATAGAAAAGACGAACCCGGACGGATAGATGCAGGTATCACGGTTACCATAGATTCAATCGGTAATGAAGAAGAAAGATATTTAGCAGTTCAGGTTATGTACCCTAATGATTATTCTGTTAAACAAATTCAAGAAGAGCAAGTTCAGAATTTACCTTTGTTATGTGACATTGCTTCAGAGATATATGGAAATGTCGATTCAAAAGCCTTGTATGGTGAATTTATAAAGCATTTAGATAGCAACGAAAATTATGAGATTAAAGGTGTGCAGTGGAATCATGAAGTAAATGGCAACCATGTGTTTGTTAAAATGACACCACTTAACAATGGGATAATGTATAGAAAGTGTGCTGTTTTCATAATGAATGATGTATCTTATGAAAAATTTAAGGATGGATTAACTCTAAATCAATAAAATATTAGTTACATAATTCAAATTATGCGTCACAATTGCAATATGTTGCGTATTAGTAGTAAATTACGAACTAACAATTATTTATATATAATATGGATAAATAGGAATTTGGAGGGCGTATATGAAAAATGTTATTCTCAGTCACGATGATAAAGTAAGAATATATTCTGTTCCGGATGAGGTGGCAGAAAACTTAGACAAGTATTGTTGGGAGTTTGCTGCTAATTGGATTTGGAAAAACCCAAATGGAGCAAAACTGTTGCAGGAAATAAGAGGGCAGAAAGTAGCAATTTATGGGTCAACTGATTTTATTGATTATTTGAATGAGTGGATATTTCCACAACAGAAGTCGGTACTAATTGAACAACTGAATTACTACGATTATGAATTACCAGAAAAGTATAAAGACTATCCGCAATACAACTTTTGAGATATACAAATTCCAATTTATAGTGTAAAATGAATAATGATTATGTAGCGGGTGGAGAACAATATAACGTCAGAGATAAAATGATGGCTAAAAACGTTTTATGGGTTATGGAACATGAAATGAAGTATTATGATAACGAGAATATTATATTGTTTGCACATAACGGTCATATCATAGAAGATGATTTTATAATTAATTATAGGGATATGCTGTATATTACCATAGAAAATAAGGATATGATGCATATTACCACGGGACATCATTTATCAAATTATCTTGGCGATGATTATTATACTATTGTTACTGAAGCTAAAAACAATTCTTTTTTAGCAGATAGCAATCTCCCCAATGATAAGAGAAAATTGTTTTCAATTGAGCGTAAGGGCTCATTAATAGATGCTATCGGTGTGGGGTCACCAAGTATCAAGTTCTGCACATCGGAATATCTGAAACAAGTAGGTATATCCACATGGGACCTAACGTTTATTGGATCTTACTTTAATAATTTAAATACTTTTATTCCTGCCCGTTTTACAATAAATATAAATGTAGAAACTTGTTTTGATGCTATGCTGTACTTCGACCAGCTTACTCCTAATATCGACAACAGGAGCTACCTTGATAAATGAAATATCGTGCAGAGTTTTTTTATTTTGAAGATGTATTAAAGCAATGATCTTTGGTATGTGCTAAATGTTTATAGAGAAGAGGGAGAGTAAATTTAATGAAAGCATACAAACGTAAAATCATTATTATTATTCTGGGTGCAGTCATAATTATATTGCTGTTTATAATTCCTTTTGGGGTTTCAGCAATGATTTATGAAGATAATTTTGGTAATCGTTATGAAATATATGAACCAATGGCTCGTAGTATTGGGGAATTTGAAGGATTAAATTCAAATAGATATACTTTTGCCTCAGATGAAGGTCAAATTCTTGTTGGCTATGGATATTACAGAGAGCTTGAAAACATCAAAGGGGTTGTTATTATTGCGCATGGTCTTGGCGGTGGAGGACATAATTCATATATGGGTATAGCGGACTTTTTTGCTTCGAATGGATATGCTGTTTTTGCATATGATGCAACAGGAAATGGAGAAAGTGAAGGCAGTTCCGTAAAAGGACTTCCACAAGGCTTAATAGATTTAGATTATGCTATTCAATTTGTAAAACAGACATCTGATTTTAAAGGCTTACCAATAATGCTTTTTGGACACAGTTGGGGAGGATATTCTGTTGGCAGTGTTTTAAACCTTCAACCTGACGTTAGAGCAGTTGTAATGGTTGCAGGTTTTAATAAATCCATGGATATAATTGAGGAAGAAGGCAGAAGAATTGCTGGTGATGGAATCAGTGTTGTTTTGCCGTACATTTCATTATATGAGAAGTTGAAGTTCGGAAAGTATTCCTCGTATACCTGTATAGATGGATTTGAAAACACGGATGCAGGAGTAATGGTTATACATAGCTCGGATGATGAAATGATTTCACAAGAAATGAGCTATGATGTGTTCTATGACATTTACAAAAATGATTCTCGATTTAGTTTTGTTAAATATGATGACAGAGGACATGACTATGTTTTTTATTCTGCTAAGTCACGAGAATTTCGAGATGAGTTTAATTTGAAATTTGATGAATACTTGAATTCATTAGATGAAGAATTTACTGCAGAAATAAAAGAATCTTATTTTAATGATAACCTTGACAAGAAATTATTATTTGACCTTGATTTAGAACTTATGAATAACATTGTTAAGTTTTATGATAAATACAGTAATTATTAGAACTTCACGGTCTCTTAAGAGAAATGTCTTTAATAAATATATTATTTAGTATAAAATAAAGGATAGAAAGTGAGGCAGCTATGAAGGTAATAGATTTAGCGCATGCGATTCGTAAGGGCATGCCTGTTTATCCGGGAACTGAGAGACCAAAATTAGACATTGCAAATATATATGAGCATTCAGCGAATCTTAAGGGGGGGGGTTATGAAAAAGAGTAAGATTATTATTATAATTAGCGTTGCAGTATTACTACTTGCATTATGTTATAGCTGCTATAAATTTGAATATAACGAAATCACAGATACCTATGATTGGATCACTTTAAGAAATATCTATTCTGAGCTTGATGACTTTTTGGATACATATGAGAAACAATATCAGAATAGAAGTGTATATGAATTTGAAGTTAAAAACAATTTACTTTTAAGAAAATATTTTAATCAAATGCATACTTATGAATGGTACTTATCCTTATCTCCTCGTCTTAACTCTGTAAGATATTATATTGGTAAAATAGCTGATATGAATGATGGCGGCATTAGTAATAAAGAATTAGTATATATGATATATGTGCGAGACAGCCTTAAAGTGTACATTGATAAAATTAATGATGAGCTTGAAGAAATATCAATAAGAAGGATGTTTGGAATTTTCCGCAAATCAAATGCAGCTGAATTAGAAGATATATTTAATGTAAACATAGATGAACTCAATACAGTTCCGGGGATATTTATGAGTGAAGTATCTTTAGTAGATAAAAGATTAGCTTTCACTTTAATAAATGAAACGGATGAAACCATCTATTATGGAAAATACATCACACTTGAAAAACAAGAAAGTGGAGAGTGGTATGAAATGTCTTTATCCGGAAAGGTAGGTTTCACAGATATACTTAATTATTTATCTCCTCATTCAGAAGATAAAAC
>DMWH01000155.1:5384-6139 GCA_003483345.1 Clostridiales bacterium
GAATTTGAATTTTAAAGAAGATATAGGGGGTATCGGCTGATCTATCATGTGGGGAACATTTCTTAATTTTAATTCGTCTAAACAGGTGACAGATAGTTATGAATAAAGGAAAGAATTAATTATAAAAAGGCAGGAAAAGCTATGAAAAAAATCTATCGCACTAAATTTATTGTATTAATTGTAGTGCTTATTTGTATTTTTTTATTTAACATAATTGTATATGCTAATTCAGCACCAATTTATATGCCGGACTATCCTTCAATAGGAATATTTTCTGTAGATGAAAACACTCCAATTGAAGTGCTAAAGGAAAATTTGCTGTTTGATTTTACCCAAGAGGATGACGATACTTATTCTCCAAAAGCCAAGGTCAGCGCAACCTATGAAATGCAAAATTCTTCAAATGAAGATGTTTCAGTACAAATGGCATTTCCTTTTATTGAAAGATTCAGCGAGTTTTCACCTGATGATATTATTATCACTGCAAATGATGAAATTATTTCATATGATACCTATTTAGGTGAAACGATTAACAATTCAAGTAATCCTTTTCAGGAACCCGAAAATACTGACTTTAATATTGAGAAAATTTTAAAATCTATTACAGATAAAAAGTATACCGCTAACAATTTTAAAGAAAATGAAAGAGGTAAGCTTTACAGGTTTAAGGTATCTTCTGCTGATGACAAAATAAATTTCGCCGTGAGCTTTGATTTTAATCATGAAAAAACCAAAATTATTTTAAATGGTTTTAA
>DMWH01000155.1:6173-8059 GCA_003483345.1 Clostridiales bacterium
CCGATAAATTTGAATATGAAATAACAACAGAAGAAATAGATGTAGAAACATTCCTGAAAAATTATGCGGCTTATTATTTGAACAAGTATGCTGAAAACCTTGAGGAGATGGCAAAGGGACAAATATCAGAAATCCAGCTGTATAACCTTTACGCAGAGTCTTTGGATAAATACTTAGACAGGAATTTAGGAGTCTGTACCGAAGGTGATATTATGTCTGAAACCTGGGTGCCACGCATAATTACATTAGTATATTCTGTGAATTTTCCTCAGAATTCTAAAAAGGAAATATGTGTGAGCTACAAAACGAATGGAACGATGGATAGGCGAGAAACGGCAGAACCTCAATTTACATATGATTATATTTTAAATCCGGCAAGCAATTGGAAAGGATTTAAAAACTTAAATATTAAAATCATAACTCCGGAGGAAGCTCCTTATATTGTAAACAGCAGCATTGAATTAAATAAAGAGGATAATAATGTTTATACCGCTTATTCAGAAGAATTACCGAAGGAAGACTTTTTCTTTACACTTTATTCAAAGGAAAAAATTTCATTATCAGACAGAACTGAAGGATATTTAAACAGAACTTTCGGGTATTTCACACCTATAGTAATAGGTTTTGTATTTATAATTACTATTATTGTTATTCTTGTTGTTGTTAAAACAAGGAAAAGAAATAAAGAATAAACATGAAGGCACCTAAAGGACTAAAAAATATTATAATTTTTAAATTAAATATTATGGTTGACAATATTGGTTTACCGTAGTAAACTTATCGTAATAGATTTATTGCGATAAACCAATGGAGGTATCAGATGGAGGAATTTAAACTTTTTGATGCGGAATATAAGTTTTTAGTTATTATTTGGGAGTTAGAGCCCATAAACTCTACAGAGTTAGCGAAGATTTGCTTTGAGAAATTAGGTTGGAAAAAGTCTACAACATTTACTATGATAAGAAAATTGTGCGGCAGAGGCATTTTAAAAAATGAAAATGCCACGGTGACATCTCTTATAAAACGCGAGCAGGTGCAAAAATATGAAAGCGAAGCATTGTTGGAAAAAACCTTTGACAACTCTTTACCGGCTTTTATGGCTGCATTCCTGCAGGGTAAAAAACTTTCCAAGAAGGAAGCTGAAGAATTAAAGAAAATGATAGAGGAGGCTTCTAAATGAGCAGATTGTTTTTGACTGTATTAAATATGAGCATAACAGGCGGTTTTGTTGCTTTGGCAGTTATGATTGCAAGGCTTCTTTTGAAAAGAGCACCAAAGGTTTTTTCTTACGCACTTTGGGCAATAGTATTGTTTCGTTTAATATGTCCGTTTTCATTTGAAAGTGCTGTGAGTTTAATGCCTGCCGACAAAGAATACATACCTCAGGAAATTGTATACATGCAAAATCCTACCATAAATACCGGTATAAAAATGGTTGATATTACAGTGAATAATTCTATTGAGGAATCATTACCGCCGGTAAATCAAACGGATAGTGTAAACCCGGCCGGAGTTTTAACGGAAATATCTGCAATAATTTGGCTGGCCGGAATTGCGGGGCTATTATGCTATGGATTAATTTCATATTTTAGATTAAAACAAAGACTTTCAACTGCAACTTTAGTGCGGGATAATATTTACGAGACGGATCTCACAAACACTGCTTTTGTAATGGGTTTTATCAAGCCAAAAATCATTATTCCAATAAATTTATCGGAAAGTGAATTTGATTATATTATTAAACATGAAGAGACACACATCAAGCGTTTCGATTATATAATCAAGCCTCTTGCATTTTTGGCCCTTATCATTCACTGGTTCAATCCAATAATATGGCTTTCATATTATTTGATGACTAGGGATATGGAAATGTCATGTGATGAGAG
>DMWH01000155.1:8065-9791 GCA_003483345.1 Clostridiales bacterium
GCTTTCGGGGAAGGAAATGTAAAAAGCAGAATAAAAAATGTTCTTAATTATAAGCAGCCATCTTTTTGGATTATACTATCAGCTGTTATGATTATCTCTTTTGTTCTAATACTATTTGGAACAGATCCACAGAAAACATTAGGGGAGTCTGGGGTAAACAATCAGAATCAGGATATAGATTCTGAATTAATCTATAAAAATGAAACCCTTGGATTTTCATTAAATTTTCCTGAGGAATGGAAAGACAAATACGTAATAGAGGAATCAGATAATCATATTTCTGTATTCGATAAGCAAATATATGACACCGGCCAAGGAGGGCTCCTTTTTACAATAAACCGCACAATAGGAGAAATGATTACACAAAAAGACATGAATATGGAACCTGTACCTACAAAAATCATATTGCAGGGCAATGGATATACTTATTTCTACCGCCTTCCCACCGATATAAATTATCCGGTAAATGACGAAGAACTCTCTAGGCATTATCAAGAAATGAGCGGTCAAATAGATTATGTGCTTCAAGGAATATCTTTGTTGGGAGAACAAAGGCCGAAGGCAGCAAACGAGGGTTTTAAAGTGGTGGGATCTAGTTACTTTACTGCTGAAATACCTAATGAATGGGATATGACACCCTTGGAGAATTTACCAGTATGGGATATAAATGAGGGAGATAATCCGGTTGGTTGGATTCAAATGCTGCCATATAAAACAGAGGAAAACACAAAAGATATTTATGGCAATTCAATAATAGAGTACCTCTATGATGAGGAAGCACAACGTAAAATGAGTATTACTTTGTTCAGTGGGTATGCTGATGGAAGTGTAATGGATAAAATTAAAACGAGCTTTAATTTTGCAGGCGGGCCCTTTAATGTTATCGACCTGGAATCTGCAGCCAATTTATATATTGCTCAAGGATGCAAAAAAGTATTCGGGACTATTGATTCATTTGAAATTGAAAATGGGAAGCCGGTGGCTGTTATTGTAAATGTGATGGAATTTATACCTGATGGTCCTGATGACAATAATCCTAATGGATTCAGGATTGAGGATTTAAAATATACTGAAACTTATATTATTGAGCATGGCGTTAATGTAGCGGCCCTTGCACCACCGAATTATAACTCATATGAAATGTACTACATGTGCCGCTGTTAGATGAAAATTTTGTTAATAATTACGATTACAAAAATTTATTCTTTGATTTTATCGTAGGAAATGACGGAAAACTATTGGTTGTATTAGGACATTATATACCATAACCGCCGGGGACGGTTCTCACCGGACAAGGTTCAATACAAGAATCCTAATAACAACTAAAATATTAATATGATATAAGGGTGGTTGATATAGATTAATTCCATATCAGTCATTTTTGTATTAAATTAATTTTGAGTAAGAATTCAGGTTTGAGGAACAAATAAGATAAATTTGCGTCTTATTTATATATCAATTTATTTGTTACAGGAGGAAATGACATGAAAAAATCAAGGTTTAAGAAATTCGCGGTTGTAGGATTAACTTGCACAATCATATCCACAAGCGCCATATTTGCATTAGCGGACAATTTTGATGCAAACAAAGCAATAAGGTTGCAAATAAACAATGAATGGGTGGATGCACAAAATCTTTATATTGAAAATGACCGTGCAATGGTTCCATTAGACGGTATCATAGAAGAATTAGGGTTAAAGACTGAAAGTGATTTAGCAACAAATAC
>DMWH01000275.1:0-1491 GCA_003483345.1 Clostridiales bacterium
CTCCATTTCTTCAACAGTTGCATTGGTTTTTTCCAATTCTTTAAATTTAGTCACTAATCTGTTTTTTAATACTCTCACAGGATGACCTGTCTTTCTTCCTGTTACGGCAGTATCCGTATCGCCCGCTTTCTTTATTTTATCTTTGTAATTTTGGTGAACGCTGCATTCCTTTGCTAAAACAAATCTTGTTCCAACCTGTACACCTTGTGCACCAAGGCAGAATGCTGCCGCAATTCCTCTTCCGTCACCTATTCCTCCCGCAGATATTACGGGAATATTAACAGCATCCACAACCTGAGGAGTAATACACATGGTGGTTAATTCTCCCACATGTCCTCCTGCTTCAGTTCCTTCACAAATTACGGCATCAACCCCTGCTTTTTCAAAATGCTTAGCAAAAGCTACAGACGGAACAACAGGTATTACCTTAATCCCTGCTTCCTTCCATATTTTCATATACTTTCCGGGATTGCCCGCCCCCGTTATAATTGCAGGAACTTTTTCTTCTATCAATAATTCGCTGACCTCTTTGGCATAAGGGCTTAAAAGCATTACGTTTACTCCAAATGGTTTATCCGTCAACTCTCTGATTCTATGTATTTCAGCTTTTATTTTTTCAGCCGGATTATTACCGGACGCTATTATGCCAAGCCCTCCTGCTTCGGATACGGCTGCTGCTAATCCTGCATCCGATATTTGCGCCATTCCTCCTTGGAAAATGGGATATTTTATATTTAGCATTTCACATATCTTAGTATAAATCATGACTCTCCTTAGCACAAAACGCCTTGCGGCGTCTCTTTTATTTATTATTATTTATCTGTAAGGTAATTTACTATATCACCCACTGTTATTAGCTTACCATAATCGTCTTCTTCAATTACTACATCCAGCTCATCCTCAAGTCTGTTTATCAGTTCAAATAGGTCCAATGAGTCTGCTCCTAAGTCCTCCTTGATTTTACTGTCTAAGGTAATACTATCTTCCTCCACATCTAATTCTTCAACCAAAATCTCCTTAATCTTTTCTAAGATCATAATATTTCCTCCTAATATACTAATATTATCTATTACTTTGATTATTAGATTTATTCATATTCAAGTATTTTGATATTCAAAGTATAATACAACAAAACACCCTTGTCAATATATTTTTTGCCTACATCATGGCCCTGTTTTTTTGAGTGTCAAAAAAACGGGGATGTTGTCACTATTTATAATTGCTCTTTATCGCTTGAATTATATATTCTGCAGCCTTTCCATCTCCGTATGGATTTACGGCATTAGCCATCTTTTTATATTCTTCTTCGTTATTGAGCAATAAATGCAGTTCATTGTAAATATTTTCTCTGTCTGTACCTGCTAATTTTGCAGTTCCTGCTTCAATACCTTCCGGTCTTTCCGTTTCTCTTCTCACAACCAAGACAGGTTTTCCCAATGATGGAGCTTCTTCCTGAACCCCTCCCGAATCTGTGACAACAAGGTAACATTT
>DMWH01000275.1:1582-2846 GCA_003483345.1 Clostridiales bacterium
ATATTTTCTCTTCTGTGAGCAGTCAAAAGTATTACCCTTTTATTTTCAAAATTTATACTATTGATAATTTCTTCCTCAAATTTATAATTATCATCTATAACCCATCTTAAAGCATCTATTGAAGTATTTCCGGTTATAAATATTTTATTTTCGTCGTAGCCTTCTCTTATGAGATTTTTCTTAGATGTTTCTGTCGGAGCAAAATGAAAATCGGTCAATACACCTGTCATCATTCTATTTGCTTCCTCAGGATAAGGCGAATACAGGTTGCCGCTTCTAAGTCCTGCTTCCACATGACCTATTTTAACCTGATGATAAAAAGCAGCAAGAGCTCCTGCAAATACTGTTGTTGTATCTCCCTGTACCAGTATTATTTCAGGTTTAAAATCTTCTATTACTTCTTCTAACCCTGTTAATGCTCTGCATGTAATTTGTGTAAGTGTTTGACCGTTTTCAAAAATATTTAAATCATAATCGGGCTCAATATCAAAAATCCTCAGTACTTGGTCAAGCATGTCCCTGTGCTGGGCAGTTACGCAAATTTTAGATATGAAATTATCCTCATCCCTTTTAAGAGCTTTTACTATGGGAGCCATTTTTACAGCCTCCGGACGGGTTCCGAACACTACCAAAACCTTAATTTTATCCATTTTTCCTCCTATTGCTCTTTCCTTACAAACAGTCCTGCTTTTTTTGCAAATATAAATGCAATTATAACAACCGCAGTAGCAACTGTCAAACCGGTGAAGGGGTCTGCGTCTGCTATTATTACCGAAACTATTCCCAAAAGCATACTTATAAAATACATTATTAAGACTGTCTGCCGCTGATTAAGGCCGACTCCCATAAGCTTATGATGAAGATGTTCCTTGTCTGCTTCCATTATAGGTTTTTTATTTATATATCTTCTTATAATTGCAAACGTAGTATCAAATATAGGCAGACCTAATGCAAACACCGGGACAGCCAATGCAACAACTGCAACGCTCTTTACCATACCCGAAACAGATGTAACCGCAAGCATATAACCCAGCAACAAGGAGCCTGTATCTCCCATGAAAATTTTTGCCGGATTAAAATTAAAAGGCAAAAACCCCAGTGAAGCACCTGCAATAATTGCACATTGCATCACAATGAAGTCATGTCCCAATCTTGCTGCGGTAAATAAAAGAGTGGTGGCTGCAATGCTGGCAACCCCTGAAGCAAGCCCGTCAAGCCCGTCGATTAAATTTATTGTATTTGTAATACCCACTAACCAGAATAA
>DMWH01000275.1:2857-4820 GCA_003483345.1 Clostridiales bacterium
CCGCCTCTTATTGCTATTAATGCTGCTATTATCTGTATCAAGAGTTTAATTTTTGCAGGCATGCCGTACATATCATCAACAACACCTGCAAGCACAATTACTGTCGCCCCTGCCATAATATAATAGTTGGTGACAGTGTGAGGCATATAAACAAACATACATGCAATTATTGATACATATATTGCAAGTCCTCCAAAGTAAGGCATCGGCTTGTTGTGGACTTTTCTTGCTTCCTTGGGTATATCCAATGCTCCCACCTTTATTGCTAGTCTTCTTGCCCATGGAGTCATTACGAATGATATAACAACAGCTGATATGAAAGCTATTAAATTTGCAGTCATTATTTTTCCTCTTCTTTAGAAATTTCTATATCCATAATTTTGTTTACCCTGTTTACATGTCTTCCGCCTTCAAATTCAGTAGAAAGCCAAACATCAACCATATCCGTTGCAAGACCTATACCGGTAACTCTGCCGCCTAATGCAAGCATGTTTGCATTGTTGTGCATTCTTGACATTCTGGCCATATATTCATTTGTGCACAATGCACATCTTATTCCTTTAATTTTGTTTGCTGCAATAGAAATACCTATTCCGGTTCCGCAAACAATAATACCTCTATCGGCTTCTTTATCAGCTACCATCAAGGCAGCCCTCTTACCGTAATCAGGGTAATCAACGGATTTTGTATCATAAACACCTATATCATTTATATCATAGCCCTTTTTTATTAAATGTTTCTTAATTGCTTCCTTTAATTCAAATCCTCCATGGTCGCTTGCCAATACTATTTTCATATTCCCTCCAGCTTATCTAAATTTTTGAGTATCTTTATTAGTTCTTTTTCGATTTCATCTCTGCTATTTTTGTAAAAATTATAATTTTTGCCATAAGGGTCGACAATATCAGTATCTGTCAATTTTTCACCGCTTAATTTTGCAGCAAATTCTTTCAAGGTAAAAAGACGAGGAGACTTTTCATCTGTCTCGTTTTTTAAATAATCAGAAATAATCATTTTATGAGATAAGGTCATTGTTAATATTAGGTCAACATTATTAATCTCATCAAGCAGCTGTCTTGCTCTGTGCCCTGTTATATCAATTCCCTTTTCTTTTAAAGCCTTTATTGCCTTTTCACTGGCATGCTCTCCGGGAAAAACACTTATCCCGGCAGAAGATACGCTAATATTATTAATATTATTCTTCATAAGCATATCCTTAAAAATACCTTCTGCCATAGGGCTTCTGCATGTATTNNTCCCATATGGTCAAAATCCCTTAACCCCTTAAATAAGTTTGACGAAATTGTAAGCAGTTTTGTTCTGTCTCCAATACAAATATTTGTTTTTCCCTCATAAAACTCTTCTGTTTGAGCAGTTGACATAATTCCCGTCTTTAATCCCAAAGATGTAAATTTATCATAATCTTCATTTATTTTTTCTACAATTCGTTCTATTTTACCCTTATACAAAATAACTTTTGCCTTGGGAGAATAATGCCTGTATTTCTGACCCGGTGATTTTGGAATAACTATTTCTTCGCTTTTTATAATTGCAGGGTCATAACTGCATTCACCAAGAACACTAATTATATCCTCTGCTGTCACTCCGCCCGGTCTTAATATCATGGGCACGGAGCTTGTCATATCCACAACAGTTGATTCAAGACCGATATAGGTACTTCCCCCGTCAATTATCATGTCCACCTTTTCCATCAAATCTTCTATTACGTGAGAAGCTTCCGTAGGACTTGGACTGCCCGATGTATTTGCGCTTGGTGCCGCAATGGGTTTTTTGCTTTCCCTTATTAAAGCAAGTGCAATTTTATTTTCAGGCAACCGTATGGCAGCTGTATTTAACCCTGCAGTAATTTTATCCGATAATATTTTCTTTTTATATAAAATCATCGTTAGAGGTCCGGGCCAAAATTTTTCTGCCAAAAGCTCTGCCTTTTCCGGCACTTCCA
>DMWH01000176.1 GCA_003483345.1 Clostridiales bacterium
CAAAAAAGAGCTTACCGATGTTACAATCAAGCTTTATAAGGATGACAGACATGAAATATTAAATGAATTAGATAAAGAAAACACATATGAAGATATTTTAAAGTGGATATATGAAAAATCTTCAAAATAAAACAAATTACCAAATTTTCCAACAAATTTCTAAATTTAGTAATGCAGATATCAAAAGATTGTTGTATAATTATAGCATCTTGATTGGAGGGATTTTCATGAAGAAAATCAAAAAAACACTTTTATTGTGTTTAATAATCATTATGCTTACAAATACTCTTGTATTTGCAGATATTAATATAAATGAAAACATCAAGGGTGCCTTGCTTGGAGATTTAGAAGGAGAAATACTCTATGATTATAATATAAATCAACAGTTGGCAATTGCAAGCATTTCCAAGTTGATGACTTATACTGTGATGATGGACAATGTTTCTGCAGGTGAAATTTCTCTTGATGACGATGTTGTAATCAGCGGACATGCTGCAGCTACGGAAGGCAGCAATTTTGGTATTTTAGCGGGTGAAACAATTAAATTGAGAACCCTGGTAGAGGGAATGCTCATAGTATCAGGAAACGATTGTGCAACTGCAGTAGCCGAATATGTAGGAAAAACTCAAGATAATTTTGTAAACATGATGAATACTAAAGCATCAGAGCTTGGTCTTTTATCGGCAAGCTTTATAAATCCTCACGGTCTGCCTATAAATGATGAAGAAACCGGTCAAAATTATATGTCTGTTTCAGATTTGTACAAGCTGGTGCAACATGTCCTTCGCACATATCCGGAGATTTTGGAAATTACAAAACNNTGGAAGGGGCAGACGGTTTGAAGACAGGATATACCGACAAGGCAGGTATTTGTTTGGTATCAACTATGCCGGTCAAAGGAAACGGAATTGACTACAGGCTTATTGGAATAATATTGGGAGCTCAAACTCATGAGGACAGAATAAATAAAACAATTGAGTTACTGGAATACGGGAAAAACAATTTTATAAAATTAAAGTTAACGGATGTCTCTGAAGCAGTTGACAAAGTTTATATATCCAATTCAAAGTCAGGCAAGGTGAATGTATATCCTGCATCAGAATTTAACAAGATAATTAAAACTCAAGACTTTGTTACAACCAAAATAACTTACAATGAAACAGTGAAGGCTCCATTGTCAAAAGGCGAGAAAATAGGAACAATAAGTATTCTTGTCAATGGAGAAGAAATTGGACAGGTTGATGCTACAGTGAATGAAAATATAGAAAAGGCGAATATTTTGGTTAGAATAGTAAGAGCTTTTATAAATTTATTTTAGTATATCAGTATTTTATACTTATCGGTTTATAATATCAATAAGCCGTTTTTAATTGTCATAAACGGTTTGAAACAACGATATTGACAAAGCAATTAAAATGGTGTAACATTTAAAAATAATGTGCATCTGTAGCTCAGAAGGATAGAGCAGTGCCCTCCTAAGGCATGTGTCGGGGGTTCGATTCCTCTCAGGTGCATTTTTTTTATTTATATATTGACAAGGAGTGTACTATGCTATATAATACAGTTACTGTACCAAGTGTACTAATACGCTTGTAACAAATTAACGGGAGAGATTATGAAGGAGATAAAAATAGTTTTAACTCATACAAATACAGTTGTATGTAGAACACTAAAGGCCTTTTCAAAAAAACCATATAATCATATTTCGATATCCTTTGAAAATGATTGCTCTACTATGTTCAGTTTTGGAAGGAAAATTACATGGTTTCCCTTAGTGGGAGGATTTATAAAGGAAGACATAAACAGCGGCGTGTTTAAAATGCATCCTGAAACTAAATGTAAAATATATAAATTTGAAGTAACTGATGAAGATTATGATATTATAACCAGGCGGCTTAATGATTTTCTTGCTAAACCCCATAAGTACAGGTATAGTTTTTTGAATGTTTTTTTAATTCGCTTTAACATACCCTATCAAAGAGAATATCATTTTGTCTGCTCAAGTTTTGTATCTTATTTGTTAAAAGGAGTAATACCCTTTAATAAGGAAATATCACTTATTATTCCGGATGACTATAATAATTTTAACCTTATACCGGAATATGAGGGTCGATTGTTTGAATATGTTAGTAAAAAGGTTGCTTGCGTCAATGCATGATTGGGGGTGTAGTATTGATTCGAATTGATAATGATAATCCAAAAGCTATTTACGAACAAATTTATGATGAAATAGTAAGGCTGATATTTTCTAAATCCTTAAAACCTGATGAAAAATTGCCTTCAGTAAGAGAATTGGCATCAATGATTAGAATCAATCCCAATACTATCCAAAAAGCTTATAAATATTTGGAAGAAGACAATTATATATACAGTATTAAGGGCGTGGGAAACTTTGTAAATGATGCTGATGAATTAAGGAATCTACATTTAAAGAATATGAAGGATGAATTACATAAGGTAGTGAAATCCTTAAAGGAACTTGGGTTAAGGAATGAAAGAATAATTGAAATGGTCAGAGATATTTTAACTCCAGGCACAAAAGGAGGCCATGATGTTAACGATTAATAATTTAAGCAAAAAATTCGGAGATTTCCAGGTTTTAAAGAATATAAACATAAATGCCGAGAAAGGCCGGATTTATGGTTTAGTTGGCTCTAACGGTTGCGGAAAAACAACTATATTAAAACATATAATGAAAGTCTACAAACAAGATGAAGGCCATATATCTTTTAACGGGGAAGAGGTAGTGGAAGGCTCGGACATTATTAAAGAATTCTATTTTGTACAGGACACGCTGTACTTTCCCTATCAGTATACATTGAACAAATTATTCCATTATGAAAAGCTGATGTATAATATGTCTGAAGAAAAATTTGAATACTTGTTAAAATACTTTGACATAGATAAAAATAAAGTATTAAACAAAATGTCTAAAGGTCAAAAAAAGCAGGCAGCATTTGTTTTGTCAATAGCAGCTCAGCCTAGACTGCTGTTGCTTGATGAAATTGTGGATGGATTAGATGCAGTAATTAAAAGAAAGTTTTGGGATGTTCTTATAAAAGAAATAATTGATAATAACATGACTGTCGTTATTTCTTCCCACGACCTGAAGGAATTGGATAATATATGTGACAGAGTAGGAATAATGCATGAAGGCAGAATATTAAGAGAAGAAAACCTTGAAAAGATGAAAGAGGATATTAAAAGAGTTCAATTTGCAGTGGAGGGTGAATTTGACCCTGATAAGCTAAAAGAATTCAATGTGCTTCAGGTTGTGAAAATCGGCAGCGTATTTATTGCAACTTTAACAGGAAACATAGATGAGCTTAAAAAATATTTGGAAAGCAAATATACTCTTTTGTTGTTCGATAAGCTGTCAATGAGTCTTGAAGAAATATTTATTACAGAATTAGGAGGTGTGGGTTATGGAAAAGAAAAATAACTTTATGCCGCTATTAATATATTCAATTAAGGAAAAGAAAAATTGGGTACTTCTGTCAACGGCTATAATTTTTTTAACAACACTTTTAATACCATATATTTTGAGAGTAGATGAAGAATTTTTTATAATGTTTGGTATAGTTGAGCTTTTTGTTTTGGTTTTGATAAACTGTTTGGTTGATAACAGTTTTTTCCACAATGAATCAAAGTTAACATATTATAGCTCAAAGCCTGTGACCTTAGGCAGACAGATAATTATTAACATAGTGACAAATGCAGTTTTTACAGTTTATTTACTGGCTCTTATTGTCTTGTCGGTAATTTTTCAGGGGCTGGACTATGAAGTACTTAAAGTGTTTAAAATGCTTATTCCCTGGCTTTCGGCAATAATACTGTTAGCGTCTTTGTCGTCAATATTGTCAGGAAATACCTTGATGGCAGGAGCAATGACAATATTTAACTTTTGCCTTCCCCTGATAATACTGTTGGTTATAATGTTTATATTTTCAATATTGGAAAACCTGGTATTAGGGTTCAGCGCGGATGTTTTAAGCGATTATTTTGTTAATAATATATACAGGATTGATTATTTGTACTTCGTCAGGTACGTGGAAAGTAAATCGATAGATTTGGTATATTTGCTTTTGTTGCCTATTATATTAATATTTATATCACTGCTTATAAATAAATTTATAAAAAGGAGAAAAAACGAAAATACCGGGTTTATTGTATTCAATGGATTTAAATATTTTGTGGCAGTACTTGCATGTTTGATAATACCAGCATCATTTTCAATAGGCTTTTCAAGATATATGAGTATTGGAAACAGGTTAATTATATCAGCATTATTGGCAGTACTATCCTACTATATAATAATTGCATTCATTGAAAAATCATTCAGAATATCCAAATCTTCAGTTAAGGTGTTTATAGTGAGCATGGTTGCATTTGCTGTAATAACGGGAGGTACCGTAGGGGTTGCAAGTCAATATGAAAATCTGGTTCCTGAGGCGGAAGATGTTCAAATGGCATATGTGGGCAATCAAAGATGGTCAATAAATGAAATTGACAGGTTTTTAAGGGGCGACTATACAAGTGAAAAATCAGATTTTCCGGAATGGAAAAGAAATAGAAATATCATCACTTATGAAGATAAAGATATTATCGAAAATATTACTGAACTTCACGAGGAAATATTAAAAGACCAAACATTTTATCATGAATCTGATTATTACGGAATAAATAACTTTGTAGTAGCTTACTGGATGAAGGATGGAAGTAAAATAATAAGAGACTATACTTTAACTGCTACAGATAAACTTACAAAAGAGCATGAAACTAAAAATGAATTAGCAAACAAATTGCTGAATTCAATTGATTATAAAAAGCAAAAATTCTATTATATTTACGATGAGAACTATTACAGCGGAAGAAATCTGTATGCAGACTTTAAAAATATTAGTAATCTTAATAATGTTATAAAGAGTGTTTATTTAAACGATTTAAGAGGTGCATTGACAAAAGATATAGAAAATTTATTTATTGAAAATGATAAGGCCTTTATTGAGTTGTCAATGAATTACGATTCTCGTTTCAATAAGGCGGTTATGGCGGGAGAACAAGAATATATATTAGAAATATATGAAAAAATTTCTGATATTGATAAAAATTATATAAATGAAATTAATTTAAATAAGAATTTTGTAAATACGCTTGAAATGCTGAAATAAACCGGCAACAAAAAAGATTCTTCGTGATGAAGAATCTTTTTATATCTATTTTTTTGCAATTATTACATTGTCATTGTACACTACTCTTACAGGATTATTTTCACCTTCAACTATTATTCTTCTTGCCTTAACATCTGTAAGCTCAACCGATTTAACATTTTTAGCCGAAATTACAATGTCACCTAAAACCACAACATTTTTAATATATACGTTACCGTTGCCGACAGAATCCAAAACATTTAAATTTCCAACCACTACTGCGCTGCTGTAAGTTTCATTGTAATTTGTAATATTAAACCCGTATTCAATATTTTCATTATCAACTATTTCAAAGATAATTTTCACTGCTTCGGCACGGGTTAATGCTTTAGAAGGCATGTACGTTTTGTCGGGATAGCCTAGTATGTATCCTTTGTTGTAAACAGTATTTACACTATCTTTTGCCCATTCCTGAATAGTACTGTAATCCTTTAAAAGCGTAGCACCTTCACCGTCAATGTTTCCCGTTGTTATGGCACCTGCAACAACTTTTGCTACCTCTTCCCGTTTGATGGGATTGTTTGGTCTGAATGTATTATTTTCATATCCTGAAAAAAATCCGGCAGCTACAGATTTTTGAATTTCCTTATAGAACCATTCTTTTTCTCTTACATCGGAAAAGTTTATATTTTCGGTTATTTCAATTTTCATTGCCTTGTTTAACATTGTTGAAAATTCAGCTCTTGTAATAGTTCTGTCCGGTTTGAAGGTTCCATCTTCATATCCTGATACAAAGCCTAAACCAACTGCATTTTTAATCCATTCTTTTGCCCAATGATTATCAATGTCGGAAAACAAAACCGAATATTTTGCTATATTTTCATCAGTGACTGTGATATCATTTCCAGTTACGTCTTCATTATCAACATCTGTGTATACATCTTCAGTGTTTTCAGCATCTTCCGTATCTTCAATAGTACTGCTGCCTATAATATCATCAAGAACATCAGCGTAAGCCATTGAATTCATATTGATTACCAATATGCCACAAAGACCAAGAGCCCATAATTTTTTTATTGTTTTCATAGTACCTCCTCCTCATATATTAGACTTAATCAAATTAACATTTGTTCCAAGTATGGATATTTACGGGGACATTCCTTCAATGCTCACCCAGAAAGGCTATCCCTTCATTGAAGGTGTGTCCCCATACCTCTAATAGGGAATCTTTCGCTGTTTAAAACTATATAATTAATTCTATATTTTATTGTGAAGAAAGTAAACAGGTAATATAAGGAGACAAGCCTTCTTGAAAAGGTATATTAAATAACATGCAATTTCTGCTTATGTTAAGACAGGCTCTTAGACAATATTGTTGACTTGAATTAATGAAAAAACTATAATTAAAATAAAATGCAACAAAGGAAGAGTTATGGATGAAGTATTTATGGAGGAAGCCTTGAAAGAAGCATACAAGGCATATGAAATAAATGAGGTTCCCATTGGTGCTGTAATTGTAAGAAAGGGAGAAATAGTCGGCAGAGGTTTCAATCAAAAAGAAACATTAAAGGATGCCACTCTCCACTCTGAAATAACAGCCATAAAGGATGCCTGTAAGAACTTGGGCGGATGGCGTCTTCCCGGATGCACCATGTATGTAACCTTGGAGCCTTGCCCCATGTGTGCCGGTGCAATAGTCAATTCAAGAATCGAAAGGCTGGTAATAGGAGCCAGGGATTTAAAAACGGGTGCATGCGGCTCTGTTTTGGATATAACAAACAATAAAAAGCTAAATCACCAGCCGGAGGTTAAGTTTGGCGTATTGGAGAAAGAATGCACCGGTATTTTACAAGACTTTTTTATAAAGCTTAGAAAAAAAATATAGGAGGCTCCTATGGAAAGATACCCTATGCTTGAATTCAATTTAAAAAAACTTTACAACAATACCAAAATTGTTACAAAACTATGTGAAGATAACGGAATCAAGGTTGCAGGCATAATTAAAGGATTCGGCGGAATTGCGGAAGGTGCCGAAGAAATGGTAAAAGGAGGCTGTTATCAAATAGGCAGCTCCCGAATTGAGCAGCTTAAAGCCTTGAAGGACAGGGGATTTGATATGCCTTTGTTATTGGTCAGAATCCCCATGATGTGTGAAAGTGAGGATGTCGTTAAATACAGTGATATATCCTTGGTTTCTGAAAAAGATACTCTGAATTTGCTAAATAAAGAAGCAAAAGCTCAAAATAAAATCTACGGCGTTGTGCTTATGTATGATTTGGGGGATTTAAGAGAAGGAGTATTTTATAAAGAAGAATTGATTCGATTAGCCGAATATGTTGAATATGAATCAGATAATTTATATTTTGAAGGTATAGGCTCAAATTTAAGCTGTTACGGCTCAGTTGCTCCAACTACGGAAAACTTAAGTCAATTGGCAGAAGCAGCAACAGAAATAGAAGAAAAACTAAACAGAAAACTAAACATAATATCCGGAGGAGGGACAACCACGCTGCCTCTTTTGGTGAGAGGGGGAGTTCCAAAGAAAATAAATCATCTTCGTATTGGAGAAGGAATAAATAATACACAAGATTTGCCTCTTTACTGGGATACAAATATTGAAGGTCTGGACCCTGATGTATTTGTTTTAAAGGCTCAAATTGTTGAAATAAATGAAAAACCGACTCACCCCATTGGACAATTAATGGTAAATGCTTTTGGAGATTTGCCTCATTACGAAGACAGGGGAATCAGAAAAAGGGCAATTATTGCATTGGGAAATCAGGATTTAGGGGACTCATCAAGGCTTGTTCCAAAGGATAAGAATATGATTGTATTAGGAGCCAGCAGCGACCATACCATTTTGGATATTCACGATTGCAAAACAGAATATAAATTAGGAGATATAATTGAATTTAATATTTTGTATCAAGCAATGCTGATGACCACCTTGTCCGATTATGTACATAAAAAAATAATAAAGTATTAAATTTACCATATTGAGAAAGAGGAGGTGGAATCATGCCCATTATTCAGGTAGAAATGCTAAAGGGAAGGACCTTCTAATTACTGATAAATTCTGTATCTGAGCATTAGTTAGTATTCAACTATTAATATTAAATTATTTCTGCGAACCCTGTCCCACCGGGCTGATAACAAAATAATTTGTTGATTATTGTCACAGCTTAAGTTATAATTATGTTGAATATATAGACTGCATCAATATAATATGGATAATATGGTTCCATAGTTTCTACCAAACAACCTTAAATTGTTTGACTATTGATAGTATTATTCTATTGATGCGATTAGGGATACTTTTCGCATTTTTTATTTCTTGATGCAAAGTTTATTACATAGGAGGATAAAATGAAAAAATTTTTAGG
>DMWH01000041.1:0-3893 GCA_003483345.1 Clostridiales bacterium
CTGCCTATTGCAAAACTGAATAATTTGCTTTCAAAACATTTTTCTTACGACTTGCTGTAATCAAATATTGCATAGTGGGGGATAAAATGGACAATACTAATTATACCATAAAATCATTGCCTGCAGATGACAGGCCTCAGGAGAAACTATTAAAATATGGAGCCGGTGCATTGTCTAACTCAGAGCTTATTGCAGTAATTTTAAGGACAGGAACGAGGGAAGAAAATGTTGTTATGCTGTCTCAGAGGATTCTAAAGGAAGGCGGCAAAGGGCTTCGAAATATTGCAGAAGGAAGTCTGGAAAAGTTTAAATCCTACAAGGGAATCAGTGACGCTAAGGCTGCAAAGCTTATGGCTCTTGCAGAAATAAGCAAAAGAATGAGCACATTAAAAATTGAAAAATTAAAGATTTCTTCTCCTGATGATGCAGCTGTGATGATGATGGAAGAAATGAGATATTATCAAAAAGAGTATTTTAAAATAATGCTTTTAGACACCAAAAACAACGTAAAAAAGGTTTCTGAAATATCAGTGGGAAGCTTAAACAGTTCAATTGTCCATCCTCGGGAAGTATTTTATGAAGCAGTCGTAAATTTGGCTTCTTCAATAATATTAGTTCACAATCACCCCAGCGGAGATTGCGAGCCCAGCCATGAGGATATTGTTTTAACAAACAGGTTGGATGAAAGCGGCAAAATTTTGGGAATCAGAGTTTTAGATCATATAATAATCGGTGACGGCGTATATTTCAGTTTTAAGGAAGAAGGCTTAATTTAAAATGAAAGGATACATAAATGGGACTATTTGATTTTTTTACTCAGAAAATAGGAATAGATTTAGGAACATCAAACACCTTAGTATATGTAAACAATAAAGGAATTACTTTAAATGAACCATCAGTGGTTGCAATAAACACGACGTCATATGAGGTATGTGCAGTCGGTTTTGATGCAAAAGCAATGCTTGAGAGAACTCCAAAGACCATAAGGGCGATAAGACCGTTGCAAAACGGAGTAATTGCAGACTTTGAAATCACAAGGGCAATGATAAAATACTTTATAACAAAGGCTCTTAACAAAAAAAGATTTATTAAATCAAATATAGTAATAAGTGTTCCCGTGGGAGTTACTTCAATTGAAAGAAGAGCAGTGGAAGAAGTAGCATATGATGCCGGTGCAAGGAAGGTAAAACTTGTTGAAGAACCTATGGCAGCTGCAATTGGCGCCGGGCTTAATGTAGACCAGCCGATAGGCAATATGATTGTTGATATAGGAGGGGGTACAACCGAGATTGCAGTAATATCACTGGGAGGAATTGTTGAAAGCGATTCTCTAAGGATTGCAGGAGATGATATCGATATTAATATTAAGGAATATATCAAAAATAAGTATAAAATGGATATAGGTATTGTTACTGCTGAAAATATCAAAAAAGTATTAGGAAATGCAAGCAAGGAATATTATAAAAGAATCATAGATTCAGATGAAAGAATTGACAGCAAAGAAGCAAATGAAGACAATGAAGATTTTGAAATCAATGAAGATAATAAAGATAAAAAAGATTTAAAAGACAAGAAAGACAAAAAAGAAAAAAAAGATGAAAAAGAAAATAAAAAAACCGATTATGTTCAACAAATGGAAATAAGGGGAAGGGACATTGTGTCGGGACTTCCGTTAAAAATAACAATAACAAGCGATGAGGTGAGAGAAGCTATTCTTGAAACCGTAAATTCAATTGTTAATGCCATAAAAAGGGTTCTTGAAAGAACACCTCCCGAATTATCTTCAGATATTTATACTAATGGAATATACTTAAGCGGTGGGGGAGCGTTGTTAAAAGGCTTGGATATATATCTTGAAAAGGAAACCGGAATAAAAGTATTTATTGCAGATAATCCATTGCAAAGTGTTGCTTTGGGTGCAGGCAAAATCAGTGAAGAATTATAACGAGAAATTGCGTGGCAATTTCTTCTGATGTTTGAAAGCGGTGAGCAAATGAATTTTTTGAAAGAGCATTTCAAGAAAATATTATTTTTTCTTACAATTTTCATATTGATAATAATGATAGGACTGTCATCAATCGGACGATTTGAAGGAGCAGATTTAGGCTTTATCGGCAACTTGATAGCAGGCTTTCAAAAGCTCACCTATAAGACAGGCAATACACTTACAAATTCATTCTATTCCGTACAGGATATCGTGAAAATGCGTGAAGAAAATATAATGCTCACTGAAAGTATTTATAAACTCAGGGAGCAAGTAAGGATATTGGAGAATATTATCAATAAGTCCGAAGCTTTGGAAACGGAATACGAAATGAGGAAGAACCTTACTTATGACTATGTTGTTGGACAAGTAATCGCTATTGATGATTCTAATTGGTTCAGCAGATTTACAATCGACAAGGGAGAAAATGACGGTATACGACAAAATGACATAGTTATACAAGCAGTGAAAACGGATGACGGCATAGTACAGATAGGTCTTTTAGGCATTGTTACTCAAACTTCATCCGATTGGGCTAAGGTTATTACACTTTTAGACGAGGGCTGTAAGGTAAGCTTCAAAAATATTGAAAACGATGAGAGCGGAATTGTACAGGGAAGTATTGACGGCAATGTAACAGGATACTTTTTCAACAGCAAAGCCGGTGCTGAAAAAGGTGATAATCTCGTTACATCAGGAATAGGAGAAATTTATATTCCTGATATTTATATAGGTGATGTAAAAGATGTTGTTAAAACAACAGATGCTTCTACCCTAAGAATTATTGTGGAGCCTGCTGTTGATTTTACAAAGATAAGCAGAGTATATGTACTTACAAAATAATGATTAGAAAGGCTTAATAATGAAAAAGCTTATTCTTATGTCTTCCTTAATAGTTATAGGTTTTGTATTCCAAACATCATTTATTGGCTTTTTTAACTATTTTAAAATTCTTCCAAATATTCCGCTGATTTTATTGGTGATATTTGCCATGTTATCGGATGGGGTAGAGGGAGGAGTTCTGGGGATTCTGACAGGGATTTTGCATGATGCCATGATTTATGATGTCTTTGGAATATATACTTTGATTTATTTTATTATAGGCGCAGTAATAGGAGCCTTCAGCGATGAAATGCTCAGAGAAAATAAGCTTGTTTACAGTGCCGTAACCGGTATTTCAACTGTAGTGATGCATTTATTATTATTTCTTATTTTATTCTTTTTAAGATTCAGAGTACATTTAGCAAAAAGTATATTGCCAAATATACTTTTTGAAACAGCATTAAATGCTGTGCTTGTTATATTTGTGTTAAAATTTGTTATATATATTTTTGATAGATTTAATGTAAAGGCATGAGGTGAAATGATAAAGTTTTTTAAAAATCGCTTTAATATATTATACTTGATAATAGTTTTGTTGCTTATCATTTTAGGTTTTAGAATGGCTGTACTCACCATTGTTGAAGGACAGGAATACAGACAAATTGCAGATATAAAGAAAATTAAGGATATCCCCGTTAAAGCACCCAGGGGGAAAATTTTTGACAGAAACGGCATAATTCTTGCCGACAATGTGTCCAGCTTTACCGTGCAAATGTACACGGATGAAATAAAACCTGAAGATTTTAATGAGATAGCATATAAACTGTCAAAAATATTAGATGAAAATATGGAAAGACCAATAGATGATTTTCCTATTGAGCTTGATACATTTGATTATATAAATGAAAGTGTTGAAATAATTGACAGCGATTTAAATCTTGAAGAAGAAATTGAAGTAAACTATTACCGAACCGCTGAAGAAAAAGTAATAGAAAAAGTCAAGGAAAATATTCATGAATGGCTGAACTTCAGCATTTCTATATACGGTGAGAATTTTTCTCCCAAACAAAGGGTTCATGCAGCCATT
>DMWH01000041.1:3937-7236 GCA_003483345.1 Clostridiales bacterium
TGAGCAAAAAACTCCCATACAAATTTGGCTTTCAGAACATAATTTAAAAGAAAATATAAGTGCTGAAGAAGCAGTGGCACAACTTTTGGTCAACAACAATAAATATTTATCTTCACTTTTTTCCAATTCAAAAATAAGGAGACTTTCCTATGAATTTATTATTCAAAAGGGAGTAGAAAATATTAAGCTTAACGAGTTTTCATTTATACAGGACGAAGAATATGAAAACATCAAAAGAGATTTAAATGCATTGAATGAAGAAATTACTATGGACACATCGGCTAAAGATGATTTTGTTATTTTGACCATGAAAAACTCTATAGATAATTTGCTTCAGACAGTATATCAGGGAAATGAAAAAATTATGCCCGGAGCAATTCTTATAGAAAGACTGAAAGAAATTTATCCCGACTTGCCGGTTAAATTTGTAGAAAACGGTGAACTTGGAGTATTTGAATATACAGATACAGAAACCCGGAACAAGTATTTTAATCAACAGCATATGGAATACAGCACTACAGCCTATGATTTTATAAAAGAAATAGCTTTTAAAAATTATGATGTCTTATACAATTTGGTTACGGATGATAACATAAAGTATTATTCCCAAATAGAGCTTTTAAAATATGTAAATCCTTCAATATCAATAAACGAATGGGAATACACACCCTTGCGAAACAAGAAAAACTGGATTAATAACAATGTAGAATTCGATGAAGAAATTGATGATTACTCAGCAAAAAAAGTATTTGAAATGCTTAGAGAGTCCTTAAAAATACCTGAAGAAATCAACGATTACGATATGCGAAATATGATGGTAATCAGGGAAAGGTATAACATAAAAAGCTATCTTTCATACCACCCCGTGGATATTTGCTATAGTATTTCACAAAAAACCGTTGCAATGATTTCTGAAAGACATCATGAATTAAACGGAATAAATATAGAAATTGAACCGCTAAGGTATTATCCCCAGTATGAAAGCGCCTCTCATATTATAGGCTACCTGGGGAAAATTGCTCAGGATTATGAATTGCACGAATATGTCGTTGAAAAGGGCTATAGTACAGATGACATAATAGGCAAGACGGGGCTTGAAGAAAAATTTGAGGATTATTTAAGGGGAGAAAAGGGTAAAAAAACTGTTGAAGTAAACAATGTGGGAAGAACAATCCGCTCAGTATCAAGCGAAGCGCCTGTTCCCGGCGATGATCTGTATTTAACCTTGGATCTTAGGCTGCAGAAAAAAGCAGAAGAATCTTTGAAGAAAGGTCTTGAAAAAATACGTGAAGGCGGAGTATTTGAAAGCGAATGGGGAGATTTTCAATTTAGAGACAAATATGAAAATGCCTATTCGGGAGCATTGGTTGCACTTGATGTTAAAACCAATGAAATCTTGGCTTTGGCAAATTACCCGGCATATGACTTGAATTTGTTTTCAACGGGAATTACCACAGAGAACTGGAACAGCCTGTTAAATGATTCAAAAAACCCTTTGGCTCCAAGACCGCTTTACAATATTGCAATGCTAACGGCAATACAGCCGGGCTCCACCTTTAAAATGATTACATCCTTGGCTGCCTTGGAAAAGGGAGTAAATCCTAATACTACGGTGTATTGTGCAGGAACCATGAAGGTAGGGGATAGAGATTTCAGATGTTGGATTTATAACATGTTTGGAGGAAGGCACGGCTCTCAAACAATGTATCAGGCAATAATGAATTCCTGTAACTTTTACTTTTATACAACAGTCTTAGGTGAAAATTTAGCAACTCACCAAAAGCATACCGTGAAGGTTGATGCTGAGGATATAATAGATATGGCAAGCAAGTTTGGATTAGATTCAAAAACAGGAATTGAGATTGACATACCCCAGGAAGCTTCAGGCGGAGTTCCGAGCATAGAAGGTAAAAAATCCGGAATTCGTGTTTACTTAAGATTATTTCTAGAGGCAAACATCGAAAGATATCTTAATGACGGGGTTGTTATAGATGCATCGATGAAAAATGAAATTATAGAAGAAATTGCAAGCTGGATAGACAGGGATGAGCTGATGACCAGGGCCGAAGTCTATGAAGGACTATTAGCATTAAATTTAAACCCCGATAAAACAAACGATAATTATGTACCCTTAGTCGATATAATAAAATATTCATATTTAAACCAAGCAACATGGACAGTGGGAGATAATTTAAATATTAGCATAGGTCAGGGAAATAATGCCTATACAGCATTGCAGATGGCAAATTACGTTTCTTCCATAGCAAGCGGCTTAAGAAGAAATGTCAGCGTAGTAAAAGAAATAAAAACTTATGACGGAAAGAAAACTGATTATATCCCGCTTAGGGAATCCGAAAAAATTGAATTGTCCGATGACAGCTATTTAGATATTGTAAAACATGGGATGAAGCTTGTTTCTTATGATGACAATGCAAAACCATTTGCAATCTTCCCCGTTGAGGTAGGCAGCAAGACCGGTACGGCTCAAAATCAAGGAATCAATCCTGAAACAGGACAGCCTTATGATGATTTTGCGTGGTATGTTGCATTTGCACCTTACGATGACCCGCAAATAGCCGTAGCATGTGTACTTTTTGAAGGAGGCTCGGGACGTTATCCAATTCCGATAGTGAGAGAAGTTATAGGAGAGTATTTAAAGATAAACGGTTTGATTGAGTGACAAAGTGCAGAATAGTCGTTATAGGGGGATAAAAAATGAATGTTATATTAACAGGTTCACAAAAAAACAATATAGGCAAGACAATAATAAGTATAAAGTTAGCAATTGAGCTTGCAAACTCAGGCAAAAATGTTCTAATGATGGATTTGTCCTCGGGAAAGATAAAAATGTCAGAATACTTGAATGTCAATGAAGATATTATTTATGACATAGTTGATGTTGTAAATAAAACTTGCACCTTGGAACAGGGTATTATAGAAATTAACGAAAATTTATCGCTGTTGCCATGTCCCAGAATAGCCGGCAAAATAAATGAAATAAAAAAAGAATCATTTATAAACTTACTCCAAAGTGTAGAAGTCTATGATTATGTTATAATAGACGCAGACAAATTAACATCCGTATTTATAGATTTTTCAATAATTAATAATGCAATAACAATCAATAACAATGATTTCTCATGTATAAAGGAAATAAATACGGATAAAACAATTTCTTCTAATGCCGGTAACTTTATTGTTGCAATAAACAAGTACAACAAAAAGAAAGCTAAAAAAGGAATTATGATGAAGAGCACTGATATTGAAAAGTTAACTGAAACAACAATTTCGTCTATAAT
>DMWH01000041.1:7265-8538 GCA_003483345.1 Clostridiales bacterium
TTTTATAGGAATAGTGAAGGATTATGAAATATTAACTTTTGTCACTGGTAATACAGGGACAAAAGTTTTTTTATTTTGTAATAAAGCTTGTAACACATTAATAAAATGTATTGGAAGGGGTGGTGAAATGAATAAGCTAACAAAAAAAAGGCTCAATATTAAAAGAAAGGAACAAGTTAATAAGAAATTAGTTTTACAGGTAATTTTCAGCATAGTTTTGGTAGCAGCCGTTATTGTAACAAAGAATATAAACTCGAATCTTTCAGAAAAAATTATAGAAGCAGCAGATGAAAAAATGAGTGCAAGCATTGAATTATTGGAAGTAAGAGATACTATTGCAAAGGGTTTTACAACTGCAATAAACAAATTACCTTTTGTAGGTAAAGAAGAAGCTTCACCCGTAATAGGGACACTTTATCGAAAATACGGACTGAACAAAACAGACGATGTATCGTATTACAATCATGGAATAGACATTAAATCCGAAACACAGTCGGTTAAGGCTCTTACGGACGGAAAAGTAATGTCGGTAGGCAAAAATGAAAAACATTCGGGCTATATTGTAATACAAGATGATGATAGAACATTGATTTACGGGAAAATAAATGAAACTTTCGTTAAAGAGGGGGATAATATATCCAAGGGAGATGTTATAGGAGCCCTTGACGAAGAAAATATGATTCTTCACATTGAAGTATGGGAGGACGGTGCTTCAATAAATCCTTCATCATTATTTGATTTGACAAAATAAACACCTTTGGGAAATGCTTTTAATCTTAGCTCTCTTAGCACACGAGGTTTCCCATGTATTTTCTGCAATATTACTGAATATTGAATTTTCTAAAGTTAAAATTACACTGTTCGGAATCAATCTAAATGCACATTTAGACAATGTTTCACATGCAAAAAAAATTATTTTGTTTTTTGCAGGACCTTTATGTAATCTGTGTTTTTATTTTGGATTTAGAAATACAGAATATTTTTGTTTTGCAAATATGAATTTGTTATTGGCATACATAAATTTATTTCCGATTGTGCCTTTAGACGGAGGAAATATTTGCAAAACTATTTTAGAAATTTTTTTGGATACAAAGACGGTATCCGGTTACATAACTATGACAAATGCCTTTTTTATACTTTTCTTTATAATTATAATATACATATTCAAAGACTATTTGTTTTTTTTGCTGGTTGTTATGGGACTAAAGGGGATAGTGGAGGAAAACAGTTACTTGCTTGAAAAATCCATTATAGCAGTATATAATAAAATAAA
>DMWH01000041.1:8576-10084 GCA_003483345.1 Clostridiales bacterium
TGGGAGCAACAAGATTATGTTAAGGAATTTTTGACAATAAACAAAGAGCGTACATACGAGGAAGTTGTTAGAGAGTTTATCTTGAGAGAGCAGGACCCTACAAAGGAGCAATATACGATTATTCTGAAAAACACAGGACCCATCGGAAGAGTCTATCTTTCTAATATATCAAGAGAATTTGACTTCATTGATATTACACGGATATATATCGGAGAAAAGGAGCATCTTGGAAAGGGTTACGGAAGAGAGTGCATGGAATTGCTCTTAGACTATTGCTTTAATATTTTAAAAATGGAAAGGGTAACATTAGACCATTATACAGGAAATAAAGCTAGTAATCTGTATTTGAAATTAGGTTTTAAATATGAAGGAATAATGAGACATGCTGCAAAAAAAGACGGTAAATACTATGATTTGCACTTAATGTCAATGTTGAGGGAAGAATATAAACAATCTATTTAAAAATAATTGAAAATTCAAAAAATTTGTATTGATGTAGTAAGCGTGAAAAGAATGATTAATTCGGATGCAAATAATAGAAAAGGCGAAGAAGTTATAATATATAACTACAAGGTATAAAAGATGTTGCAATGAAGTGCATTGTTTATTATAGAAAGGAATTTGAGACAAGCATGAATAAAAAACCGATAGTTGCAATAATGTATGATTTTGATAAAACACTTTCACCGAAGGATATGCAGGAATATGGATTCATCTCTGAGTTAGGGATGAAATCCGAGGATTTTTGGGAGAAAAGCAGGTTAAATATGGTTAATCACAACATGGACCAGATACTGGCATATATGTTAACCATGTTGCAGGAAGCAGAAGGCAGAATGCTTTTGACCCGAAATATATTTAATGAAATGGGCAGGAATGTGAAATTATTTGAAGGGCTAGAAACTTGGTTTGACAGAATNNGGATTGAAGGAAATAATCCAGGGAACTGAGATTGCTCATAATTTCAAAGAAATTTATGCTGCCGAATACTGCTATAATGAAAATAATATTCCTATATGGCCGGCAATGGCTGTAAATTATACCAGCAAAACTCAATTTTTGTTCAGAATAAATAAGGGTGTGTTGGATGTTACAGAGCATAAAGGATTAAACGAATCCACTCCGGATAATAAGAAAAGAATACCTTTCTGTAATATGATTTATATTGGTGACGGTTTGACTGATGTGCCGTGCATGAAGTTAGTCAAAATTAACGGCGGGCATTCCATTGCAGTCTATCATGATGACAGGTGTATTGCAGACAGCCTGATTTCACAAGGCAGGGTTGATTTTGTCGTTAGTGCCGACTATAGAGAAAACAGCGAAATGGAAAAAACAGTTCAAACGATTCTTAATCAAATAGCAGCTTTAAATAAGGTGCTAAAACTGCATACAAAGCATATGAAGAACCTTATAACGGACTGAGTTAATGCATAAATGAAGAATAGAATTAATTTCGATGTCCGAAACATAGCAACATGAATGGATATAAAATATTAACAAAATAA
>DMWH01000227.1:0-2879 GCA_003483345.1 Clostridiales bacterium
TTTGGCAATTCTGATAAGTCTGTAAAATAAGACGGCATACATAAACAAAAGAACTAAGCCCCCAACTAATCCTAATTCTTCGCCTATTACCGCAAAAATAAAATCTGTTTCCTTGGTTGGAAGATATCCTAATTGGTTTTGAACACCTTTGTACAATCCTCTTCCGTACAGCATTCCCGAACCGATTGCCGTTTTAGACTGTATTACCTGATAACCCGTATCATCCGGGTCTAATTCCGGATAGAAGAAGGTTACAATTCTGTCAAGGCGGTAATCTTCATTTAAGGTGTAATCTTCCATTATCTGAAAGAATATACTGAGTCCCGCAATAATTAATATTAAACCGATTATCATAACAGAAAGCACATATTTTCTGTCAATACCTGAAATATAAATCATTATTGCCACAAAAAATATGAATACAACGGCAGTTCCTAAATCCGGTTGCATTAAAATTAATGCTATCGGTAAAAAAGCGAACAAAATAATTTTTAATAACACTACGGGCTGGTTAATATTATCTTTGTGGATATCAATAAACTTTGACAGAGAAATTATTATTCCAAACTTAGCTATTTCAGAAGGCTGAAACACTATGGGACCTATTGCTATCCATGACCTTACATCTCCCCATTCGGAAGCTTCTACGGGATTAATCAACGTGTATAAAAGAAGTATATTAGTCAGCACATAAATAGGAATATAAAGGCTTCCGTAAATATCATAATCAATAAAAATCAACACAAATAAAGCAGCCATACCAAGTCCGAAAGCTATTATCTGCGTTTTTAAAAATGGCTCGCTACCTGTTGCTTTGCTCATTGTGGCACTGTTTATTGCTATAAATCCATATATACATAAAAGTATTGTTGTAATTAACAATATAAAATCAAACCTTTTAAGTTTACTTTCTTTTTTAAACATATTTACTCCATGTCCTCCCAGCTTACAATCAGGATGACGTAATTTTATTAGATTACCCCAATTATACCACATCTTAAAACAATGGAAAACAAATATTTCATGAATTAAGTTCTTTATATTAGAACAAATGTATGCTATAATTTTATATAATAATTGAGGGGACGAAATATGCTGATACTTGGTATAGATCCGGGGCTGGCAATATCAGGCTACGGAATATTAAATTATTCGGGCAATAAATTTAAAGTAATAGAATATGGTTGCATATTTACCGAAAGCTGTGAAGAATTCCCGAAAAGGCTCAAACATATTTATGAAAGTTATATATCTATTATAGATATGTACAAGCCTGAAGCCGTTGCAATTGAGGAATTGTTCTATAATAAAAATGCAAAAACCGCAATGGCTATTGCCCAGGCAAGGGGAGTGCATCTTTTGGCTGCAGAAAACAAAAATGTCCCTCTTTATGAATATACACCACTTCAAATAAAGCAGGGAATAGTCGGTTATGGGAGAGCTGAAAAAAAACAAGTGCAGGAAATGGTAAGAGTAATTCTTAAATTAAATGAAATTCCAAAGCCTGATGATGCGGCCGACGGATTAGCGGCAGCAATTTGTCATGCACATTCGCTTAAATTCGCAAAAGAATTTAAAATTAATAAATATTGAGGGAAGATATGATTAGCTACATAAAAGGTGAAGTAGTAAAAAAAGGCATCGATTACTTGATATTAGATAACAATAATATAGGTTATTATATAAATACTTCTTTTTCGACCTTAGAAAAAGTAAGTGAGAAAGAGAAAATTATTATACTTACATACATGCACATAAGGGAAGATATTATTGCTTTATATGGGTTTCTGACTTCTGACGAGATAGATTTGTTTAAAAAACTAATCAGTGTTAACGGAATAGGACCTAGAGCAGGACTTTCGGTACTGTCAACATATGAGGTTAATACAGTAAAAGAAATTGTTTTAAAAGAAGATGTATCCGGACTGTCCAAGGTTCCGGGGATAGGCAAAAAAACAGCGAGCAAAATAATTTTGGAGCTTAAGGATAAGGTTGGAACAGTTGAAGAACTCCAAGGAAGCGAAATTGTTGTAAGCAGCGAAATGTCCGATGTGATCGAAGCCTTAACATCTTTGGGATTTAACTATGCCGAGGTCAAAAGAACATTGGGGAATATGGAGCTGTCAGGCAAGTCTGAAAATGATATAATTAAAGAAGCACTAAAAAATATGAACAGGCAGGGATAATATGTTTGAAAGAGAAAATGAAATAGTTGCAAGAACATTTAATTCTTGTGAAGAGGAATTGGAGCTTAGCTTAAGACCTCAGAAACTCCCTCAATTTATAGGGCAGAACAAAGTAAAAGAAGTTTTGAACATATTTATTGAATCTGCCAAAATTAGAAATCAGCCTCTTGACCATGTATTGCTTTCAGGACCTCCCGGGTTAGGGAAGACCACATTAGCCAATATCATATCAAATGAATTAGGAGTTAATATAAGGGTAACTTCAGGACCTGCAATAGAAAGAGCCGGTGATTTAGCTGCAATACTTACAAATCTGAATGAAAATGATGTATTGTTTATTGATGAAATTCACAGGCTTAATAAGACTGTGGAAGAAATCATGTATCCTGCACTTGAAGATTTTGCCTTGGATATTATAATAGGAAAAGGTCCTTCGGCAAGATCAATAAGACTTGATTTGCCTAAATTCACCCTTATCGGGGCAACTACCCGTTCCGGTATGCTTGCATCCCCACTGAGGGACAGGTTTGGGGTTATGTGCAATTTGGATTTCTATGAGCCGGAAGATTTAAAAGAAATAGTATTGCGCTCAGCAAGTATTATGAATATTGAAGTTGAAGAAAAGGGAGCAGAAGAAATTGCAAAACGCTCAAGAGGAACTCCTCGAATAGCCAACAGGCTGTTAAAAAGGGT
>DMWH01000227.1:2931-18491 GCA_003483345.1 Clostridiales bacterium
TTTTACAAGGGAGGTCCTGTCGGAATTGATACATTGGCAGCTTCCATCGGAGAGGAAAAAGGAACAATAGAAGATGTATATGAGCCTTATCTTTTGCAGATAGGATATTTAAACCGTACACCCAGAGGAAGAGTTGTATCCGAGTCGGGTTACAGGCACGTTAAAAAAATAAGGAAAATACAAGATCAAATTAATATATTAGAGGACGATTATGAAGAAGAATTTGATTAGACTATTTATAATAACTGCTTTACTTACTTTTTTATTTCCAACAACCGCTTTTGGTAAAAATAAAGATGACATATATGTAAGGGTAAGAATAAGATACCCGAGACTTTTTAACGAGCAGGTATCTTTTGAAGGATTTGGTGAAATTGTATTGTATGATGATGAAGATGAGCTGTTTTGCCTTAATAACAGCCTTACATTAAGAATTGATACATATTATTCAAGCAATTATTATTTATCGGATAAGAGCCAAGGAACTTATGGTCCATATCATGCAGTGCTGCAGGATGAAATATATTCTTCCTATGAAGAAGCTTATTTGATAGCAGAAGAATTAAATGAAGAGTTTAAGGTAGAGTTTTATCCTTATCTGATTGAAGACGGATATATTATTGCCGGAGGAAATTTTGCGGATAAAAGCTCTTCGCAGGATTTAGCGGAAGAATTAAATGATGAGGGCTATAATGCTGAATCGATGAATGGCAACCTGGAAAACATAATTGCATACAACAAAAAGAATATACCTGTATTCATGTATAAAAAGGACATGCCTGTTTACTTTTCTTCCTACAACCAAGATGAAGAATATGAAATGATTAAGGTTGACAACAGAGCCTACAGAGGAAGAATAAGACTGAATATAATTGAAGACTTCAAACTTTTAACCATAAATCATGTAGAGCTTGAAAACTACCTCTATGGAGTTGTTCCGAATGAAATACCTTCATCTTGGGGAATAGAAGCATTGAAGGCTCAAGCTCTGGCCGCAAGAACCTATGCGGTGTACAACATAAAGCCAAGACAAATCTACGATATGGAAGACAATCAAAACAGTCAGGTATATATGGGTTATGACTATGAAAAGACATCTACCAACAGAGCTGTGGATGAAACAAGGGGAGAAATGATTTATTACGACGGCGAATTAATTCAGGCCTTCTATCATTCAACCAGCGGCGGGTCTACAGAAAACTCCGAAAATGTATGGTATGAAAAGCTGCCGTATTTAAGAGGTGTAAATGACGAATTTTCCAATAATTCAGGCTCACCTCATACCACCTGGCAGACCACGTATTACAAGGAAGACATAATAAGAAATTTAAATCTTGATGGCAATGACGTAGATGAATTGTACGGAATTCAAATAAAGAAAGTTTCTGAAAATAACAGGGTAGTTGAATGTATATTTTTAACCGATGCAGGAGAAATTTCATATAAGAAGGAAAATGCAAGGCTTCTTTTGGGATTGAAAAGCTCGTGGTTTTCTATAGTAAACGGAAATATATTTTGCTTTATAACAGAATACTTTTCTTTAGATGAAAATCGAAAAGATGAAACACCGCCATCAAGAGGAGTACTTGATTTAATAACAGAAGAGGAAACAGAAGAAACAAGAAATGAAATAGAGTTTGAAACCGGAAGTATTGCAGGTAAGCATGCAATAACCGACGACGGAATAAAAAAAATAAACAGGGAAAAATTATCCTTTATAAGTTCAAATGGTGTAACAACAGTAGACGCTAATTCAGAGCAATATAATTTTGAAGGAAGAGGCTGGGGACACGGTATTGGAATGAGCCAGTACGGAGCTAAGCAAATGGCTGAAGAAGGATATACCTATGAAGAAATAATAAAACATTATTATACCGGAGTAACAGTTAAATGACGAATTTTAAAACAAGCGACTTTTATTACGAATTGCCCGAAAGGCTCATAGCACAGACACCTATTAAGGAAAGAGACCATTCCAGGCTTTTGGTACTTGACAAAAAAAGCGGGAAAATCGAGCATAAGCATTTTTTTAATTTAGTTGAATATTTAAATGCAGGAGACTGNNCTTTAATTGAAATTCTTTTACTGAAAAGAATAGATGATAAAAAGTGGGAAATATTAGTTAAGCCCGGTAAAAAGGCGAGAACAGGGACAGAAATTGTTTTTGATGAAAAATTGCTTACGGGGAAAATTATCGATATCCTTGAAGAAGGCAACAGAATAATTGAATTTGAATATGAGGGCATTTTTGAAGAAATATTGGATAAATTAGGCGAAATGCCGCTGCCCCCCTACATACACGAGAAACTTAAGGATAAGGACAGATATCAGACTATCTATGCAAAACACTTAGGCTCTGCCGCTGCTCCGACAGCAGGATTTCATTTTAATGATAAGCTGCTTGAAGAAATTGAAAAAAAGGATGTAAATATAGCAAGGCTTACCCTGCATGTGGGACTTGGAACATTCAGACCTGTAAAGGCTGAATATATTAATGAGCACATAATGCATTCGGAGTATTATGAATTAAACGAAAACGAAGCAAATAAAATCAATATTACCAAGGACTCGGGGCACAAGGTTATTGCTGTAGGGACTACAAGCGTCAGAACATTGGAAACCATTGCTGATGACGAAGGAAAAGTAAATAAAAGCAAGGGATGGACAAATATCTTTATATATCCCGGCTGCAAATTTAAGGTGGTTGACAATTTAGTAACCAACTTCCATCTTCCGGAATCAACTTTAATTATGTTAGTAAGCGCACTGGCAGGAAAGGAAAATATTATGAAGGCATACCGTGAAGCAGTAGAAAAAGAATACAGATTTTACAGCTTCGGGGATGCAATGTATATAAAATAGGTGAATTATGTTTAAGTTTGAACTAATAAAAGAATCTAAGGAATGCAAGGGAAGATTAGGGAAAATATATACCCCTAACGGAATTATAGAAACCCCCGTATTCATGCCTGTGGGAACAAAGGGAACAGTTAAGGCAATGACGCCCGAAGAATTGAAAGAGCTGAAAGCTGAGATAATATTAGGAAATACTTACCACTTGTATCTAAGACCCGGTCATGAATTAATTAAGGAAGCCGGAGGACTTCACAAATTTATGAATTGGGACGGTCCGATTTTAACAGACAGCGGCGGATTTCAGGTTTTCAGTTTGGGAGACTTAAGAAAAATAAAAGAAGAAGGTGTTGAGTTCCGCTCACACATAGATGGCTCAAAACATTTTATAAGCCCGGAAATCTCCATGGAAGTACAAAATTATCTAGGCTCTGATATAATGATGGCATTTGATGAGTGTGCACCATATCCTGCAGATTATGAATATGTTAAAAAGTCCATGGAAAGAACCACCCGGTGGGCAAAAAGGTGCAAGGAGTATCACAAAAATACAAAAAGCCAAGCGTTGTTTGGAATTGTCCAGGGGGGCGTGTACAAGGAGCTAAGGATTGAAAGTGCCAAACAAATTACGGATATTGAATTTCCGGGATATGCGGTAGGAGGTTTGAGTGTTGGAGAGCCGAGAGAGCTGATGTGTGAAGTTATGGACTACACAGTTGAGTTGTTACCTCGGGATAAACCAAGATATTTAATGGGTGTGGGAAGCCCCGATTATTTATTTGAAGCCGTTGAAAGAGGAATAGATATGGCAGACTGCGTACTGCCCACAAGAATGGCAAGGCACGGTGCATTTTTAACAAGCAGGGGACAGCTTACAATAAAGAATGCAAAATATAGAAATGATTTCAGTCCCATTGATGAAAACTGCAGCTGCTACACTTGCAGAAACTATTCAAGAGCGTATATAAGGCATTTATTTGGCGAAAAAGAAATATTAGGTGCAAGGCTTGCATCAATACATAATTTATTTTTCTTGATTAATTTAATGAAAGGTATTAGAATAAGTATAGCGGAAGATAATTTTATAAAATTCAAAAGAGAATTTTATGAAAATTATGGATATTAAAAAAATACACAGGAGGAATCATGCCACAGGAATATAGCGGTATTATAATGTTGGTCGTTTTCTTTGCGATAATGTATTTCACAATGATAAGACCACAAAAAAAGAAAGAGAAAGAAACAAAAGCAATGAGGGACAGTTTGTCAACAGGGGATGAAGTAATAACCATTGGCGGTATTCACGGAAAAGTTGTTAAAGTGAATGATGAACTTGTTACTATCGAAATGCCTTTTGCTAAACAAAGAATTGAGTTTTCTAAATGGGCAATAGGAAGCGTGGTTAAGAAGGGCAAAGAAAAAGCTGTTAAAGAAGAAATTGAAGATACTGTTGATGATAATGAAGAAGACAAAGAAGATGACAAATAAAAAAAGAGCTGATTTGCTCTTTTTTATTTAACTGACTTCTTTGCTTACTTCACCACTAAAACTATTTATAATAAAAGTTTGATGTTCATTCTTATTGGTAAGGTGAATACCTATATTCCAAAAAGAAATATAGATTTTCTCTTTAAATACGACTTCAATTTCCGGTGTCCAAAATGATTTATAGAATCTGGTTGCAAGTTTAAAAGCACTTTTTTTGGCAAGCTGTTTGCATTCTTCCATATCCAATTTTTTTTGTTGAATGGATTTGCCTTCAAACTTATCAAGCTCCGGAATATCCGCCGATCTTACTAATTTCCCGTCAATAGAATTAACCCAATATATATATTCAATAATCCTAGGGTTTAGATTGAAACTTCTTTTTATACTTATAGTAATATTAAAAACATAGTAAGGAATATAATCCATAGTTTTTGATATTATGGAATATTCCTCTTTTTTTATTGTTTTATGTTTTCCAAGTATCTGTAAAGCTAAATCTTCATCAACATAAGGTTTTACTATAGAATCCATTTGCAACAACCCCTTTTAAAAGTTTTCAAAGGCACAGACATCAAAGGTTTCAAGCTTAAAATCATTAATATAAGGAATTTTTGTTCTCGCTTCTATCACATTCTGCATACTGACATCGGTATAGATAATCTCTTCCTTATCCTTTGACGCTTCTACCAATGTAATTCCCATTGGGCTTACAGCCTTACTGGTACCACAGGCTCCATTGTCAATAGTGTTAACACCAACAGTATATAAAAGATTATATAATGCTCCGGCTGCTAAATCAATATCCCATCTTGGCTTTGCACCAATGCTCCACACAGATGGAACGAAGATAAGCTCCGCACCTTTCCAAGCCATTATTCTAAAAGGTTCCGGGTATTCGGCATCGTAGCATATTAGAATTCCGATTTTACATAGTGAAGTAGAAAATACGGGAAATTTGCTTCCTTCTCTGAAAAGCAGTTTCTCATTACCCCATAGGTATACCTTTCTCATGTTGCCAATTAACTCACCTTTATCACCAATAAACAATGAAGAGTTATAAATCATACCAGGGATACTTGTTTTTTCAGCATAAGGTGCAATTATAAACATACTTTTATCTTTAGCTATTTTACTCAATGCTTGAAACATATCCCCATCCTGTGTATCCGCTGTTTTCATAAAGCCTTCCTTATCAAGATGGTATCCTTGGTAGAATAATTCCGGCAGGCAAACAATTTTTGCACCTTGCTTATTTGCTTCCTCAATATTATAAATAGCTTTATCTAAATTAAGTTTTGTATCCCCCATAGCAGACTTCATTTGGATTGCTGCTATCCTAAATTCCTCTTTCATCCATGTCACCTCCAAATATTATTGACATCCGGGGGTCTTACCCCCGGATGGAAGAATCGTCTTACGCAGTAGTCTTATTTTTTTCTGCTTTCTTAAGTTTTATTGACCTTACATCATTTTGGATTTTCTCATCCGGTGCTTGGGTTGCAAGACTAACCAGCCAAGTTACAATGTAAGTTGCCGCACATGCAGGGAATGCCTGGAATAGATTAGTCGCAGGTTCAAGATTGAATACAGTCCAGGCTAACATAAGTAAGAAACCGGTTGACAAACCTGCAATAGCACCTTCCCTCGTTGCCCTTGGCCACCAAAGTCCTAAAATAACAGGTCCTCCGAATAATCCAAGTGTATTCCATCCAAACCATGAAATCCACAATACAGAGCCGCCCCTTAATGCCATTAATACACCAATAACACCAATTGCTAATGTCGCCAATCTGGTATACCTAATTGCTGTTCTATCGTCCAGATTCGGGTTTTTAAGCGGAATGTACAAATCGTTAACAACGGTTGTTGAACCCATTACCAACATTGAATCCGCTGTTGATAGAATTCCTGCTACTATACTGCCTATAAACATTCCAGCGAATACCGGATGTGTCAATGTTGCAAAGAATTGGATCAATACTGTCTCTGTATCACCGCTTACGGGCAGCATTGAAGGGTCAGGATATGCTGTTCTCATATATAATGCGCCTAAGAATGTGCCTCCGAATAAACATGTCTGAATAAAAACTGCAACCACCGCAGAAAGCGTCAGCGTCTTGGTACTTCTTGCACCCATATATCTCGCCATCAAAGTAGGCTGTCCAACCCAGCTCATTATACCGTCTCCTAAGAATAGCGAAATACCGTAAATAATTATTGGCAAACTGGCAAAAGGTGATATAATAAAGTTGGGGTCAATCTTGTTGATGCTTGCAAGTCCTGTAGATAAGTTGCCAAAACCACCGCTAAAGGAAATTGCAAATGCAGCAGCCATGAGCGACCCCGTTACCATAAATATACCTTGCACGAAGTCAGTCCAGGTAATAGCCATGAGTCCGCCTAACATAGTCCAGCCGATAAACACAGCAGCGGCAACAATGACCGTCATGGTATAATCCCAGCCCATTGTTGTATTTATTAATTTTCCTACTGCTACCAGCTGCCCGTTCACATAAGCTAATGCAGCAGCCAATATAATAATAGAAGCTATTACCCTTAGAATTTTCTTTTCCTTGTCATAGTATCTTTCTTCAAGTACATCAGGTACCGTCAAAGCATTTACTTTTTCCGAGTACCTTCTGATTGGCTTGCTGACAAGTACGAAAGCAAGTAGTATTCCGACAGTTGCACTGGGTACCATTGTCCATATACCTTCAAATCCTGACACGTATGCATATCCTGCAAATCCCATTCCCAGCCAACCACTCATTCCTGTAGCACTAAAGGTAAAAGCCAGTACCCATGGTCCGATATTTCTTCCTGCTAAGACATAATCCTCCAACTTATTCATTCTTTTAGAAGCAATGAATCCCAAACTTAGCAGAAATAATAGATAAATAACAATAAAATATTGAAAAATACTTGATACTTCTCCCATTCCTAACATAAAATTACCTCCTTATTTTTTGTTTTGTAATAATACAGATATCAATGATCTCCTGACCCTTATTTGCCCCTTATTATTCATTGTAATTTCTGTAATAGTAAATCGCTCCGATGTAAGTTGCTATAGCCGGAATAAGAATAAAAAGCCAAGTACCTATTGGAACTCTATCCATATATCTCACCTCCTCAGGTTTATTTATTTAACCTCAAAAACCTCAACGCTACCTTTTTTACCACTAGGCGTACTTATTGATTTCAGATCTTCTGCTATGTGGTCAGGAGGTTTTGCGGTAAAAAGACTGGTAAAAATGGTGACTATAAAAGCAATTCCGCAAGAAGGCAATGCTTGAAATATATTAAGCTTTTCAGTCAAATCAAAAACATTCCAAAGAATCAAGACTGTAAAGCCGCTTAACAACCCGCATATTGCACCTTCTTTGGTTGCTCCTGCCCAATACAAGCCTATGATAACAGGCATGCCCATAATTCCTAATGTTGTCCAGCCGAGCCAGGAGCTCCACAAAACAGAACTTTCACTCATTGAGATGATATAAGCAATTATTCCAAGCAATATAGTAACCAATCTACTGATAAAAATAAGATGTTTTTGTGAAGACCTTGGCCGTAAGTAATTATATATGTCATTTACTAAAACCGAAGTTGTCATCATAAATAGCGAGTCAGATGTTGACATAACAGCTGCTAATATAGAGCTGACAAAGATACCCGTTAACATCGGATGTGCCATGGTAATAAAAAATTGTATTAATACTGTTTCAGTATCCCCGCCATATGGGAACAGTGCAGGTTCCGGAAATTGAGTTCTCATATAAATAGTAGCTATAAAAGTACCCATAAATAGAATAAACTGGATTGTAATGGTTATAAGCGGTGCTGAGCTTAGAGTTTTTATATCCTTGGCAGCCATATATCGAACCATTAACGTCGGCTGACCAATCCAATTTAAAATTCCATCTCCGATAAAGAGACTAATTCCTAATATTATCGAATCAAAACTAGAAAAAGGTGTTACTGCAAATTCAGGGAACATTTGATTGGTCTCTACTACTTTTTGGCTTAATGAGCCAAGCCCTCCTGCATACTGGATTGCTAAACTTCCGGCAATAAAGCTGCCTGCTGCCATTAATCCGCATTGAATAAAATCGGTCCAGCAAACAGCTGTAAAACCTCCAAGAACAGTATAAAAAATCATAATAATTATGGCTATTAAAATAGATGAACTATAGTTCCAGTCAAGCAGAATATTTAACAATTTACCAATAGCGATTAGCTGTGCACTTATATAAATTATTGAAGCGGCAGATAGTACCAAACTGAAAACGATTGTTAATGTATTATTATCATCGTAAAATCTTTTCTTAATAACTTCTATTATGGTTATTGAGGCTGTTTGCTCGGAATAAAGTCTTATTCTTTTGCTGATCAATACATAGCAAAGTAAAATACCTATGGTGGCACTGGGTACCATTATCCAAAGGCTTTGAAAACCGTTTTCATATGTATAACCTGCAAAGCCAAGGGCAAGCCATCCGCTCATTCCGGTTGAACTAACACTGGTGGATAGCATAAGCGAGTCCAGCTTCCTGCCTCCCAAGAAAAAATCCTCTATACTTGAAGTATTTTTTGAGGCTAAAAGACCCGTAAACAACAAAATTAAGAAATAGATTATAAGGAAGCCTATTATCATATAGTTGAATTCCATAGCACTGTCTACCTTTTCTTCCATGTTATTTTTTAGTGAAGCAATTTACATGCCAACTTGATTCAAAAAATAAAAATCGCTGTATATGTTTATTCCTATAGTCATTTGTTATATGATGACAGACCTTGAATAATACATTTACAGCATTTTAGTATTCTATAGTTATTAATTAATAAGACAAGAAATGAAATGGGTGAAAAAATAAAATGAAATAAAAAGCATAATTCTTGTAATTATTGATTAAAGTATGCAAACATTTTCACAGCAATTGAATTATATTTCATAATCATTAATTTTGTACATTAAAGCTCTATAGCTTATACCTAACAGCTCTGCTGCTTCAGTCTTATTGTTATTAGTCACTTCAAGAGCTTTTTCAATCAGCTGTTTTTCAATAGATTCCTTAGAATCATTAAGTAATCTTTTTAGGTCATAATTATTATCAGGTACTTCTACCCTCAATGTTTCTTCGTTATTACTAATTTTACCGCCTATATGCTTAGCCTGAATAGTTTCTTCTTCACAGAGGACAATAGCCCTTTGTATTATATGTTCCAGTTCTCTGACATTTCCAGGCCAATTATAATTCATAAGAACATATAGCGCCTTTTCACTAATTCCCGTTATTGATTTCCCAAATTTTCTATTAGAATCTCTAATGAAATGTTCTACCAAAAGCGGAATATCTTCTTTTCTTTTTGATAAAGGAGGTATATCTATTTCAAAGACATTCAATCTATAATACAAATCTTCCCTGAAGGTTCCTTTTTTTATTTCCTCCTTCAATGTTTTATTTGTTGATGCTATAAACCTTATATTAATTTTTATGTTCTTAATGTCACCTAATCGTCTTATTTCATTTTCCTGTAAAACCCTCAAAAGCTTAACCTGAAGATTCAACCCCATTTCACTTATTTCATCTAAAAAAAGAGTACCTCCCTCTGCTTGTTCAAATAAACCTTTTTTTTCAGTTTGCGCACCTGTAAAAGCACCTTTACAATAACCAAAGAATTCTGATTCTAATAAACCTTCGGGTACAGCACCACAATTGATTGCTACAAAAGGACTGTCACATCTTGTACTATTATAGTGAATGGCTTTTGCAAACAGCTCTTTACCTGTTCCGCTGGCACCGTAAATCAATACAGGGGAATTATATTTTGATATTCTCCTGATGAGATTAAAAATCTGTTTCATTTCATCGCTTTCCCCAATAATACCGTGAAAATCTGAGTATTTATTTGAGACTTCTGTACGCAGCAGCCTGTTTTGTCTCTCAATTTCCCTGTATTTCATAATCTTTTTTACTTTTAGCACCAGGTCTTCATTTAAAAATGGTTTTGTAATATATTCATCGGCACCGTTTTTAATTGCTTCTACGGCATCTTCTATACTACCGTATGCAGTAATCATTATAAAACTACAATTCAGTTTTAATTTGTTTTTATGTTTTAATATTTCAAAACCGTTTAATCCCGGCAAACGTAAATCACATATAACTATGTCAAATTCATTTTTGGACATAAGTCGGGCGCCATCATTTCCATTAGATACACATCGGACAATATAACCCTCTTGTGATAAAATTAATTTCAATACATCGGCAAGATTCAACTCATCTTCTATTATTAATATTCTTCCGGCCATATACATCCCCCTAATTATTCTCTTTAAAAGGCAGCTTAACAATTATTTCTGTTCCCTCATCTATTGCGCTGATTACCTTTATTATTCCATCATGGGCTTCTATAATCTGCTGGCATATAAAGAGACCAATCCCATACCCTTCGCCTATTGGTTTTGTGGAGTAAAAAGGATCAAAAACATTTTCAATGTCTTCCCTTGCTATGCCTGAACCTGTATCTTTCACACTTATAGCTGCATAGTTATTTTGTTTATATGTCTTTATATAAATAGTCCCTTCTTCTTCTATAGCTTGATATGAGTTTAATATAATATTAGACAATGCAATTTCTAAATTTTTTCTAACTCCTTCAATATAGGGCAGATTGTTTGACAGATCTTTATAAATCTTTATTTTAGGGTTTGTCCTTGACTTAGGTATTTCTTCTATTACATTATTAACTAAATCATTTATGTCAAACTGTACAGTTGCTTCCTTTTTTCCTTTTGAGAAGTATAACAGTTCTTTTATTAAGCTGTCTATTCTTAATGCATCATTTTTTATCCGAGATATATAATCATTATACTGTTCTACCGGAAGCTTATTGGATTCCAACAGCTGACATATGCTGAGTATTGAGGCAAGTGGATTACCAATTTCATGTGTAATACCTGAGGTTACTCTGCCCATTGAAGCCAATTTTTCAGAAACAAGCAGTTTCTTTTTGATTTTCTCAGTTTCATAACTAATGTTTCTATAATCTTTATTGATCTCTATGAACTGTGAAGCAATTATCTCGGATAACTTAAATACTAGTCTTATTAGAACTGTTCCTGCTAAGAAAAGTGTTATGAATAAAACTATTTCTGAGATTCCTCTATCGGCAATAATATTGGATGTTTCTAAAAATAATACAACAGAGCCAATACTTTTAGGAGAATCCAAATAATTAATTGGTGCATAACTTACAACTAATTGTCTGCCATATTTTCCATATGTATCATAATACATATAACCGTTGCTATTTAAAATGTTTTTATTGAAAAAATTTTGAAAATCTTCCGAGTTAAACATACTATTATCAACCAAGTATGTATCCTTACCTATGCTGTCAAAAACTAACGAACCATCATTTGCAAAAATACATACTTTCTGACGGCTTTGTGAATATATAATTTGCTCCCAATACTTTTGACTTAGTATTATAACTGCAGAGCTGCTGCTGTCTTCTATTTGTTGCTTGACTAATATTTTCCCGCCGGTTTTTGTTAATAAAAGTTCTGCTCCGTTTAACATTTTATTCAAATATTTAAATTCATTTTTATTTATGTTGAACCTTTCAGACAGATAATCGGCTGTTTCAGCACTTTCAATCACGGCAATATCTTCAACCTCATTAAATAGCGCAGTATATTCTTCCTTTGTCATACTAATATGTTCGATTGTATTAAGCAGTGTTATATATTTGTTAATATCACTGTTTATTTGTTTGGAAAGAAAGCTGGTTGTTTGTTGCAATTCTCTGCCAATATTCTCTTTTAACTGGCTGCTGTAATTGATATTTTGATATGCCATAAGAATAATGATAGTGACAGGAATAAGCAGTATCCCTATAATGACTAATGTAATTTGTCTTCTTAATTTCTTTTTTAGTTTGAGATTATTATCTAACATATTACATAGCAGCTTCCTTATAATTTCATTAAACGTTATATTTAATAATTGGGATACGTTTTCATTGTTTACATATAAAAATTTAGAACAAATACTATAACAATAAATATTATACCTTATGAGCATTAATTGCAAGAACTATTTTTTAAAAAAATCTGCAAATAAGTGTATAGTATTGTATCGGTCTGTGTCTTAAATTATTTCTTAAAAACTTTCTTCCCCATAACAATTACTTCGTGTGACAGTAAAGGAACAGCTGATACTAATATCAGATTTGCCCATTCTTTCAATGAAAGCTGACTTGTTTCAAATATTTCTGTAAGGAAATGAAATTCCGTCACAAATATCTGCAGCAATAAACCTAAAGAAAATGCTCCAATCATTGCAATATTATCAGTATGACTGATTTGGAATAATGATTTGTCATAATTTCTCATACCTATGGCATGGAAAAGCTGTGATACTCCAAGAGTTGTAAATGCATAGGTTTGAGCATGCCTGATAATATCAGGAAGATCTGCACCCGGTATATCAAGAGCTCCATTAAAAAGTTCTCTGATGTTTCCTAATGTTACAGGTATGCCAGCTTCATTTAAATGAATAACCGGTGACCATAAGAACGCTGCAAGTGTTAATGATGCAATCATTATTCCGTTATAAACTGTAAATGCCAAACCTCCGTGAGCAAACAAAGATTCATTTGGGTCTCTCGGTTTCTCATTCATAATATCTCTGCTTTTAGGGTCAACTCCTAAAGCTAAAGCAGGAAGTGAGTCAGTTATCAGGTTAACCCATAGGATGTGTATGGACTGCAATGGTGCAATAAGTCCCGCTGCAATAGCCGAAAACATCGATATAACTTCACCAAAGTTGGAAGATAGCAAGAATAGAACTGTCTTTTTGATATTGCCGTAAATACCTCTTCCTTCCGCAACAGCCTTTTCTATAGTGGCAAAATTATCATCTGTAAGAACCATGTCGGAAGCACCTTTGGCAACATCAGTTCCAGTGATACCCATGGCAACACCTATATCTGCTGCTTTTAAGGATGGAGCATCGTTAACGCCGTCTCCTGTCATTGAAACTATGCTTCCGTTTGATTTAAATGCTTTTACTATCATTACCTTGTGCTCTGGTGATACTCTTGCAAAAACTCTGATGTCACATACTCTTTCATTTAATTGCTCCTGAGTCATCTCATTCAATTCGGTTCCGGTGATGCATTGAGCTTCATCCTCTGCAATACCCAGTTCTTTGGCAATAGCAAGAGCAGTATCCTTGTGGTCTCCGGTAATCATTATTGTTCTGATGCCGGCATTTTTTAAAGTTTTTACAGAAGCCTTGGCTTCAGGACGAGGAGGGTCTATCATTCCTACCAAGCCCACAAATGTGAGATCTTCTTCGCTTGCTGAATCATCATCTTCTTTAATTCCAAGAGCCAACACTCGAAGAGCACCTTTTGCCATTTCTGAGGCAGCCTTGTTTATATTTTCAATATGGATGTCATTTATGTCTATTATTTCACCATTTATATAAACTTTATTACATCTTTTTAAAAGTATGTCCATGGCACCCTTGGTGTAACTCATAACCTTGCCTGATTGGTCCTTATGGACTGTAGTCATTAATTTTCTTGCGGAATCAAAGGATTGCTCATTGATTCTTGGATTTATTTCTTCTAAACCTTCCCTTGATACATTAATGTTATTTCCCATATCCAAGAGTGCTAATTCCGTAGGATCGCCCATTCGGATATTGTTGGCTGTGGAAGCATCATTGCATAGAATAAAGCCCTCTAAGAATAATTTGTTATTTTCATAAGATAAGTCATCTGTATTTTTAATTTCACCGTCCAAATATACTTTGGTTACGGTCATTTTATTTTGAGTAAGAGTACCTGTTTTGTCTGAACATACAATGCTGACTGCTCCCAATGTTTCAACTGCAGGAAGTTTGCGGACAATGGTGTTTACCTTAACCATTCTGGTAACACCAAGGGCCAATACTATTGTTACAACTGCCGTAAGACCTTCTGGCACAGCAGCTACGGCCAATGCAATGGCTGTGATAAACATTTCAATTATGTCTCTTCCCTGCAAAACAGCTATTCCAAACATTGCTACAACTATAACTACTGCAACTATACCTAATACTTTTCCCAAGTCATTTAGTCTTTTTTGAAGGGGAGTTAATTCTTCTGTGCTCTCATTTATCATAGCGGCAATTTTACCTATTTCGGTGTCCATTCCCGTATAAACAACAACACCTTCACCGCGGCCGTATGCAACGCTTGTGGAAGAAAACGCCATATTTAATCGGTCTCCAATGCCAACTTCCTTGTCAGTCACAAGGTCGGCATTTTTGTCTACAGGCACGGATTCTCCGGTTAAAGCGGATTCTTCGATTTTTAAATTTATTGATTGTATAAGTCTTAAGTCAGCGGGTATAATTCGTCCGGCTTCAAGTATTACAATATCTCCTACAACCAGCTCAGCTGCAGGTATTTCCATCGCCATACCATCTCGCCTTACCATTGCATTGGGGCTTGAAAGATTCTTCAAAGCTTCAAGTGCAGCTTCTGCTTTTGATTCTTGAACCATACCTATTATTGCATTCAATAAAACAACCAATAGAATTATTATTGCATCTGTTATTTCATTTAGTGCTATGGATATTGCTGCTGCTGCAAACAATATGTAAATCAGTGTATCCTTTAGCTGAGCCAAGAACATTTGCAGCTTTGTTTTTCCCTTTTTCTCAACTAATGCATTGGGTCCGTCTGATAACAGCCTCTTCTTTGCTTCTTCTTGATTTAAACCTGTATTTTGAACCGTGGACAATTCTTCGCATGTTTCTTTTATGCTTTTTTTGTAATACATTGTTTACTCCTTTAAGATTATTTACGACCATTTAATAAAAAAGACTTTCAGTATATCCAAAAATTTCAGATATACTAAAAGTCTCGTTACCTGAGTTACCCGAGGATTTCCAGCCAGAATACATTTATTCCGTGTTGTTGACTGAAAATTTTAAACTACTCCCTTTTAGTAAGACAACTTTATCAAATGTAGAAATTTTTGTCAAGCATTATATTAATGTTCTTTTTAATTATTAAATGAATATTATTTAATAAGTCATGCTTAAGGAGGTATTATGAAGTTAGGTAAATTGTTTAAGTATTCTTTGTATTTATTTATTTTATCTTTAATAATTTATTTTATACTGACCGTTTATATATATTATTTTTCAAAT
>DMWH01000033.1:0-2484 GCA_003483345.1 Clostridiales bacterium
CGGAGTTTACATAAATTATTTTATGTAAACTATTCCACTATTACTTCTACTAAATCCCCGTTTTTCAGTCCGGCAGCATTTCCTTCTTCAATGTCAACATGCATGTCTAATGCATATGCTTCATTTACTCTTACTAATACATTATCGAAAACCAGACCCCTCTGACCATCTACTTTAACAGAAACTATATCTTTATCTTTAAGGCCGTATTTTTCAGCATCTGTTGTATGCATATGTAAATGTCTTGCTGCAGCAATAGCACCTCTTTCAATCTCAACTTCACCCTTCGGTCCCACAAGTTTAAGACCCGGAGTACCTTCTGTTTTTCCTGAATCTCTCACAGGAAGGTCAGTAATACCTAATGTAAATCCATCAGAAAAAGATAATTCAACCTGTGTTTCTTTTCTTGCAGGTCCCAGAATCCTAACACCTTTGATTGTTCTTTTAGGTCCTACCAAATCAACTTTTTCATCGCATGCAAACTGTCCCGGTTGAGTTAAATCTTTAATAGGTGTAAGTTCATAGCCTTCCCCGAACAGTATATCAATATGTTCCTTGCTCAAATGTACATGTTTATTAGATAAACCGACTGTAACTTTAAATCTCATAACATCCTCCGTAAAATTAATGTATATATAAAAGCATTATAATATACAATAGTTAAAATTACAACAATTAATTAATTTAATTTGTTATTGCTCATAACTACCATATTTTTTCCCCCGCCTACCGAGGGAATCGTCTTCGTGTAATAAAACAGACCTTATATATTCAAGTCGAATCCTTGCTTTTTCATAACCTTCAGCATATCCGAGCGTTTCGGAATAAGATTTTTAAGCTTTGCAACAACCTGATTGCTGAAACTGTCCACCCTTTTGTTTGCTTCTCTTAAATCATAATAGGTCTGCATTTCTACATCATATTCTTTTATTTCTTCCAAATAATCATCAAATTTCTTATATGTATTTTCAAATAAGCGCAAATCCATACTCATTCTTGGTTTAAGCTGCGGATTCTGATTCGGATAACCTATCCCGAGTCCAAGCACCGGCATAGTAAGCTCCGGCAGTTCTAAAATCTCAATAATTTTTTCCGCATCATTTAAAATGCTTCCCAAATATACAACTCCCAAATCTAAAGCTTCAGCAGCATTTACTATATTTTGCGCAGTTAAGCAAGCATCCGTAAAGCCCTGGAAGAATCTATCCATATCCCTGGCACTTGGCTCATAACCGCCCTTTTCATCCGCAATTCTGTAATTTCTGTACTGGTCGGCTATTAAAATTAACAGTTCGGGAGCTCTTGCCACATATTCCTGTTTACAAACATCTGCAATTTTCTTTCTTTTTTCCTTATCGGTCACTCGAATAATAGAGCTTGCCTGCATTCCGTTTGATGTAGGAGTCCGTCTAGCTACTTCAATTAATTTATTAAACACTTCTTCCGGTATTCCTCCATCCTTAAATTCACGAATTGTTCTGTGGTTTAACTGTCTTTCTAACATTAAATTACCCATACTCATCTACTCCTTTATATTTATATATATGGTATACCCTAAAATATCATATATAATCAATCTGATTTAATTAACGTATTTAAATTACTAAACTTGGCAACTTAACCTCTGTTCACTTTCTTATTATTATATTTATTTACTAAAAAGTATAATATATTTATAGTTGTCAATATAATAAAATAATATGAAATATATATAACTAATTTGTTTTCAGGCATCCAGACGGACGTCATATAAAAGAATATTGAAGCTGCAATATACAAATATACTTTTTTTATATTTAGTATATTTTCCTTGAAATCTTTTTTGGCAACAGTCTTTTCTTCGCATAATTTTTTAAAATAAAATGATTCATCAGGAAGCATATTGTATTTGTCTGCCAAATTATACATACCTTCTATATCAATTATTGTTATTTCAAATTTGTCTTTAAACTTTTCAATTAATTCAGCTGCATCTTTGCTTAATCCGGATGTAGTAACCAAAAAACCATTTCTTATATTGCTGTTTCCCATGAAGGTTAACAAACTTCTCACATCAAGTTTTTCTACTTCAATACCGCCATAAAGCTTAAATATTTTTATACAGGTTATATAACCATCCTTTTCCGCCAAATATAAGTTTCTTCCTTTTTTAATAAAATTATTGTATCCCTCATTCTTGAAAAATAATTTAATCAGCAATTCAAAATCACTTTGATTAATTTCTTCAATTTTTGATGAGAAATATTCCTCTTTCACTTTTTTAATTAAAATTTCCCTGCCTTTTTCATTCTTTTTGTTCACATTTATTTTGTTTATTAAAGTAAAAATGAAGAATACCAAGGAAGCAATCAGTAAAGATAATATAAGGTCCAAGTATATAAAATATGTTGCTATAAAAACTGCGAAGCTTACAAGTATCTTTAACAGTATTAAATCTGTGCGATAGCTTAAGTAATTTCTGTTTCCCAATGCCTCTTTTATATA
>DMWH01000033.1:2491-3520 GCA_003483345.1 Clostridiales bacterium
GGGATAATTGACAGGGACATTCGCCATATTTTAATTGCTATTTACGGCTTCTTCAAGCTTATCTAAATACTTTATGGGGAAATATGCCAATAATTCTTTAAATTGTTCTACCGTAAGACCTTGTGTTGTAGTATAAATTTTAATTTTTTCTTCTAAGCTTGCATTAATAAATTTTTCTTTTATTTCTTCAAAATTTTTATCCATAATACACCTTTCCTTTGAAATTTCTCTATTTTTATATTATTTCACAATTATCAAAATGTATTATAGGAAAATTTTTTATTTTTTTTATTCATACATTAATGATACATACTTTTTTACTGCCTTTAAAGAGCCCTTTAAAATTCTAAATATATTAATAATTCCAAATTTTTTAATCATTTCAGTATTCTTATTGATAAATATATTGACATATAAATTTGTTTTCAATAATTCAAAATAATATTCCCTTAAGCTTATTTTTGAAGGTTTTATCATCACCTGTCCAAAACTCCACTTTTCAAAATCTTCTTTTTGATAAAGAAGTCTGTCTTCAAACTCTTCATACATGGGCATATTGGGAAAAGGAGTCAAGGGGCTTATGGAAGTAATCTGAGGTCTAAGCTTTTTAATATACTTTCTTAAAGAAATAAAATCATTCTTATTCCAGTCCGGATGAGCCATGAAAGAAGCCCATACATCAATTTTGTTCTTTCTCAGTATTTCCGAAGCCTTTAGATTATCGTCTGTCGATGAGCTCTTGCGATATTTTAATAATTCGTCATCATTAAATGTTTCATAGCCTACAAGAAGAGCTTTCAACCCTATTTCATGCAATTCCTTTAAATATTTTTCATACCGGATAACACCTTTTACGGAGCCGTACATAATATAATTCTTTTTAAAATTCAGGTTTTTTACAATACTGATAAATGAATTGAGCTTTTCTTCGCTGCACAAAAAATCATTGTCAATAAACATTACTGTCGGCTCTTTAATATTTCTTAAATCATTTTTGGTTAACTCAATATCTATCAGTTTTTCTTCTGC
>DMWH01000248.1:0-1821 GCA_003483345.1 Clostridiales bacterium
ATATTATCCAATTTATGTCCTTCAGCTGCACAATGAAAATATATTGAACCATTAATATAAGTATAACTAATTGGTACGCCATATGGATATCCATTTTGACTAATAGTTGACAGTATACCATAATCATTGTTTTTTAAAATTTCGATAGCTTCATCCTTTTTTATTTCTCTGTCTTTTCTTCGCATTTCTCTAAACATACTTATCCCTCCAATTAGAAATAAACGTTATTATCTATGCTGTATTATATACCAAATATTACTAATTGTAAATTTGATAGAATGATTTGTATTATAAATTCCATCAGTAACTTTTGTTACATACATACATGGTGAAAAGTGATATAATAGGAAACAAAAACCAATTAACGGAGGATATTATGACCACGATTGGATTATATTTAATTACAGGTACTGCATTGGTTGTATCATTTATTAAAAATAAGGATAAAACAATACTTTCATTGAAGAGAGCGTGGAAATCATTCGAAAATATTCTACCTCAATTTTTGACTATACTTGTCATTATAGGAATTGCACTTGCTATACTTACACCTGAACAAATTTCAAGGTTGGTAGGAAGCGAATCAGGGTGGATTGGAGTATTGGTTGCTGCTTTCATCGGCTCAATAACTCTCGTGCCCGGTTTTATAGCATTTCCTCTTGCTTCTGCATTATTAAAGAGTGGGGCAGGCTACATGCAGATAGCAGCATTTATTTCAACACTTATGATGGTTGGAGTAGTAACCATCCCTCTTGAAATAAAATATTTCGGCAAAAAAACTGCTATAATCAGAAATATGGAGGCATTTATTTTTTCCTTAGCAGTAGCATACATTATGGGGGTTGTAATGTGATGGATAAAATTATAAAAGTAATTAAAAGATATAGATTTTTTATAATCCTCTTAGTTATCAATACTATTATTTTAATTGTAAAACCGGATATTGGACTAAAATCTTTACAGTTAACAAAAAGCAATGCCCTTGAAATGTTGTCCATACTGCCGCCTGTTTTTATTCTGTTGGGGCTTTTGGATGTTTGGGTAAAAAGAGAAACAATGATTAAATTCATGGGTGAAAAATCAGGGATTATCGGTGTCTTGCTAGCATTTTTATTAGGTTCTGCCGCGGCAGGTCCATTATATGCGGCTTTTCCGGTGGCTGCAGTGCTTCTTAAAAAGGGAAGCAAATTTTCAAATGTTTTAATTATGATTGGTGCCTGGTCTACAACAAAAATACCATTACTATTATTCGAAGCATCATCAATGGGAATAAAATTCATGATTACAAGATTCATATTGAATATATTTGGGATTGCCATTATAGCATATACAGTTGAAAAGTTATTATCAAAGAGAGAAATAGATAAAATCTATAATAATGCTGCATCAATGGAATAATTGATGACATACATAGAGTTTGTCAACAGTCTAAGCACCGGCATGCCGGTGCTTTTACATATATTTGAACTTTTATTTGGCTAAAGTAATTTTTGATGGTATAATTTAAGAAATTTAATAATGCTCACGGAAGATTACTGTTAAGGATAATAATAAGAATTAAGGAGAAATAATATGTCAAAATATGCAAAACGAATGAAAACTATGGAGGAGCCGGCCAATATTATAAAAGGTTTATTCAGCTCCATGAATGATCCCGGTGTGATTTCCTTTGGCGGCGGAGCAATTGCAAAGGAATGTCTTCCTGTTGATATTGTAAGAGAAATTACCTCTGATATTATGACAGTTGAGAAAAGAGGTTATGAAATACTGTCCTACGGACCTGTAATTGGTGTTAAGGATTTAAGAGATGTAATAGTAAAG
>DMWH01000248.1:1864-2693 GCA_003483345.1 Clostridiales bacterium
GTTGAAACATTCAGCATGTTTGAAGCAAAATGTGTTGCTGTTGAAATGGATGATGATGGGATGGTTACCGAGGAGCTGGAGGAAAAAATTATTAAATACAATCCAAAAATAGTATATGTAATTCCTACATTCCAAAATCCTACAGGCAGGACCTTATCCTTGGAGAGAAGACAGAAAATTGCAGAGCTTGGAAGCAAGTATGATGTAATTATATTAGAAGATGACCCATACCGGGATATAAGGTACAGCGGCGAAGATTTATTGCCGATTAAAGCATTTGATAAAACTGGTCACACTGTGCTGGCTAATAGTTTTTCGAAGATATTTTCGCCGGGAAGCAGAATAGGATATGTGTATGCAAATGATGATATAATATCAAAGATGACAGATGCAAAGTCAGCTTCAAATTCACATACCTCGCTGTTGCCTCAGATAATTTGTGCCGAGTTTTTCAAGAGAGGATACTACCCCGAACATCACAAGCTGCTGTGCGATATTCACAGAGAAAGAAGAGATGCAATGCTGGAAAGTATAGATAAGTTTTTCCCTGAAGGAACTAAAAGGACATTTCCTGACGGAGGATTATTCACATGGGTGGAATTGCCCGGTGGAATAAATACTTCAGAATTATTAAAAGAATCTGTTTCAAATCCTGAAGTTAAGGTTGCCTTTGTTGCCGGAGAGGGATTTTTTACCGAAGGTAAGGGAAAGGGCAGTAATTGCATGAGATTAAGTTTTGGTGCCAATCCTCCCGATAAAATAAGAATTGGAATTGAAAGATTGGGAAATTTAATTAAATCTAAATTGGAGGAAAAATGATAAAGAATAA
>DMWH01000248.1:2725-8542 GCA_003483345.1 Clostridiales bacterium
TTTGTAATAATAGACAATGAACACGGTCCTATGAGGGCAGAAAGCTCTCAACACTTGATTAGAGCAGCGGAAGTAAGAGGAATAACTCCAATAGTAAGAATTCCTGACAGGCAAGAGAGCACAATACTTCATACCCTCGATATTGGAGCTCACGGGATTCAGGTCCCGCAGGTTAATGACGTAGAAGCTGCTAAGGAAATTATAGAAAGAAGCAAGTACCAGCCTGTAGGTAAAAGAGGTTTGGCTTTTCCAAGGTCGGCTGACTACGGCTTGTGCGATATTTCTAACTATACCGATAATGCAAATAAAGAAACTCTTATAATCACTCACTGCGAAAATAAAACATGTTTGGATAACCTCGAAGAAATATGTAAAATTCCTGAAATAGATGTTATATTCTTAGGACCATACGATATGTCTCAATCAATGGGAGTAACGGGACAGGTAACTCATGAATTAGTTGAAAGTGCGGCTGAGAAGGTTCTTGAAGTAACAAAACGATACAATAAAATAGCGGGGATTTTTGCAGGAAACGGAGAAACTGCAAGAAAGCGCGCAGAGCAGGGATTTTTGTATATAGCTGTGGGCATGGATACAACATTATTCAGTGCTAAATGTATAGAAGAAATAAGTAAGTTTCATAACTGTTAAAATATTTTTTACTGTATCGGCATCCTGAACGTAAGCGAAGGATCTCATAAAGGGAATATCCCCTAAAAAGATATATTAATTCGCTTGCATTTATGCTATAATAGCATTTGTATGTAAGGCTGTATTATTTTTATAGGATAAAATAATATTGAAGGCATATAAATAAATATAAGCGTTTAATTCAGCTTAATTTTTAATAGCGGGAGTGAGTATATGGTATCGAAGAGGAAATATATTCTTACAATAGTTGCGGTTGTATTAGTTACAGCCTTTCTTACCTTGACACTTGGGAATGTGTTATTGGTTGAAATAGGACAAAAGGTATTTTTATCAAAAGATGAATATAGCCAATTGAAAAAAATATCTGAAAAGTACGCCAAACAAGAAAGTATAATGAAAATAGCACAAAATGAGTTCTTATATGAAGCTGATGAAGAAGTAATGCTTGAAGGAGCGTTACAGGGAACGTTAAAAGCTTTAGGCGATCCATATACACAGTTTTTGACTAAGGAAGAATTTGAATCTTTAATGCAGGATACGGAAGGGTCATATGAAGGCATTGGAGTTTATATAACTGCAGGTGATGACAATAAAATAATTATTGTTTCACCTATTGAGGATACTCCGGCAGAAAAGGCAGGACTGAGAACAGGTGATAAAATTACTCGTATTAACGGTATCGAATATACGGCAGACCAAATTGATGCAGCTGTAAAGGTTATGAAAGGTGAGCCGGGTACAAGTGTTACATTAACTATTCAAAGAGCTGCTTCTGACGGAACTCAAGATATTTCAGATATAGTTATTAACAGGGAGAAAATAAGAATTAAAACTGTTAAGCCTGCAATGCTTGGCGATGATATTGGATATATCAGAGTTACAACATTCGACATGCAGACTGCAAAGGATTTTAAAGCTGCATATTCTACTTTAAAAAATAGAGGTTTGAAAGGGTTGGTCATAGACTTAAGGTTTAATCCTGGAGGAATGATTAGCACCACTGTTGAAATAGCAGATATGTTTATGGGTGAAGGTATAGTAACCTATACTAAGACAAAGGCAGGAGAAATCGAATACTTTAAATCAGATGATAAGATGGAAGATATTCCTATTGTTATATTAATAAATGAAGGAAGTGCAAGTGCTTCTGAAATTATGGCTGGAGCCATGAAGGATACCAATAGGGCAGTCTTAATAGGGCAAAAGACATTTGGAAAAGGAATAGTACAGAAGGTTCAAAGATTCGGAAATGATGGTGAAGGAATTAAAATGACAATTTCAGAATACTTCACACCGGCAGGAATAAACATTCATGGCGTAGGAATCGAGCCGGATATTGAGATACAGTTACCTGAAGATGCAGAAGGCTACGGATATGATTTTTATGAAACGGATACTCAGCTCCAAAAGGCAGTTGAAGTATTAAGAAAATAGTAGAAGAGACAGAATTATCTGTCTCTTCTGTTTTTAATATATTGAATTATTAAGGCACCAATTATTAAAAGAAACATAATCGGATAAATCATAAACATAAATCCGAAGTCATAAGGCATGTTGCTACCTCCTAATAAATCAGCACTGTTTTGTTTGGATCATCCCAAATAACTGTTTTTTCAATAGCTTCGCTGACAAATCTAAGGGGTATCATTATACGGTCATTAACTATTTTTGCAGGAACGTCCAAAGAATTAGCTTTGCCGTTAATATAAGCCGTGGTAGAGTTTGCAGGTATAATTATTTTTGTTGAGCCGTGCTCAACAACTGCAGACTTAGAAGATTCTTCCCACTTGACATTACAGTTTAATACTTCAAAGACGGCTCTTAATGGAACCATAGTCCTGTCATTTTCTATAATAGGCCACTGATTAATTGAACTGAAATCTATATATTGGTCATAAACTTTAACATTAACGTAATTGTCCGGTTTTTTATCAGTAATGTATTCAAATGCATTTGAATTTAATCCCGTTATGGATACTGTTTCACGAAGTCCCTGGTATTCAAACGTTAAGTTGTAGTTTCCGGGCTCTTTGAATTTTAAAGTTCCTTTTGAAACATTTATTTTATTTGTATCATAGGGATAAATATATACATCCTTTGTAATGTTTATTTTTTTGTTGCCATATTGGGCATAGACGTTATAGTCTACCTCCGTTGCAGTATTGTAAACACTCCTTGCAAAGTCTAAAGTTATATTGTCAGGTGTTTCTTTATACTTAATAAATATATTTAAAATATTCCATTCGCCTTTACTGTCATTGTCAATCAGACTGTAATTAATTACGGATATATAATCGTATTTATATAATTGAGACATAGCATTAATTATACTGTCTTGAGAAATTGACTTGTCAAATCTTACGGTAATCATTAGAGGATGATGTGTAATTTTACGAGTCAGTAAATTTTTTAACTCAGATTCGTCCGCAGCAAAATTCTCCTCATTATACATATCAAGCCCTGTTTCAACCAACAATTTGTTATAGGATAATTCTACAAGGTAGTCATAATATTCCTTGGTTGATTTAGGTATTTTCAAATTTGCATCAATTGCGTGATCTTTACAAATTTCTTTTTCCGTCAGCATGTAGTATGTGTAAAATACTGCATCTCTGTCTGACACCGGGTCATTCCATGTTACATCTAAGTGAAACCAGTAGTCATCTAATTTGACCATATTCCAAATATGAGCTTCTCCCGCGGAAGTACCGGATACCAAATTAACCGGAATATTAAGCTTGTTAAGCATATTGTAGGTTAAAAGAGCATATCCGTTGCAAACTGAAGTTCCCTTTGTCAGCAAATCATAATCCGAAAAATATAAAGAGTTGTTATCATATTTACCGTTTAATACTATGTAATCATGAACTGCTTTAACCTTTTCGTGGTCATTCATGTAAGGTTTAATAATATCAGCCAAGATTTCGTCAATCATTTTATCTGCTTCAATTCTTTCTTCCTTAGTCATAATATAAGAAACTCTTACATTTATGTTGCTTGCAGTCTTGTTGCCTGATATATCCCAATCCACCCGCGTTATGTTAGATTTTAAATAAGTATCCTTATCTATCATACTTTTTAATACTTCTTCAATATTGTCCAAGGAGCCGGTATATTTAATATTAAAAACCGGATTATACTCCCTCATTTGCTCAAGAATAATATTCTCAAGCTCATAATGATTGCTTGCTTCAAAAGACAAACCATAAACATTAAGAGTAAGAATAATTAAGACTATAAAAGAGGTTATAATTATTTTAACAGTTCGTTTCATTAAATCACCTTCCTGACTCTTCTGGTATGATTATATACCATTTTACATAAAATAAATAGTATTATATTTTACAATTACAATCGAATGTAATATAATTGTTTCCGTACACACTAAACAACAACAGGTGAGCGTTTTATGCCGTATTATTAATTAGACGTAAAATTTTAGAAAAAGTTTCATAAAAGGAGAAATATGTATAAAAGAATTTTAAATGAAATATTGTTAAGTGAAATACCCTCAGAAGTAATATATAAATTAATGGATAGCGGTGAAATGAACAATATACTTCCTGAACTTTTAAGGCTTAAAGGCTTTGAGCAACAAACACCTTATCATGATAAGGATGTATTAGAGCATACATTGGCTGTAGTAGATGAAATTAAACCGAAACTTAATTTAAGATTGGCAGCTCTTTTGCACGATATTAGTAAGCCTGATTGTTTTACGGTTGATGAAAACGGAAGAGGTCATTTTCACGGGCATCATGTAAAGTCTGCTCTTGCAAGTGAAAAAATTCTTCAAAGACTTGGATATGAAGAGGAATTAATTCTGAATGTAACAATTTTAATAAGATACCATTATATAAAGGATATAGCCAAAGTTATAAAGGAAAAAGGAATAAAAAAATTTGTAGAAAATGTTGGGGCAGAAAGACTTGACGATATATTTGAACTTATCAGAGCCGATATGACAGGCAAAGCTTCAACAAATTATGAAGTAATTGAAAAATTAAGAGATATGTGCAATAAGTATGAAGAAAAACAATAGGAATGATTTGTAGATACATCAGCAACAGGGCTTAAATTTATATTTATACCCAAGGATTTCAAAAGCTTTGATTTGCTATTAATTATACTAACATTTCATAAAAATATAATCAATAAAAAAAGTGCACAGTAAAGTGCACTTTTCATCGTTTCTACTTATTGTAGTTCTTCTTCAACTTCTACTTCTACTTCGGTTTCTATTTGTTGTTGTAAATTTTCAAGCATATCCGGTGCGTTTAAAGCTTCTTCCGGAATTTCAAAATCTTCAGCACTGTTGATATTTAAAAATTCCACTGTTACATCAGCCTTTAAGCTGTTTAAAACTTCTATTACTTCAGGAGGCATACCGGTTATTTCTGCCATACCGGATACCATAGATGCAATCATTTCTGCTATATCCATTTCCATTCTTACCATTTCACCGGTTGCTTCATCGATATATATGATGTATGTTAAATTTCCAATATCCATATTTGCAATGTTTTGTATCATTTCAAGCGCCATTGCTTCTTCTTCAGTTCCAGGCTCGGGCATTACTTCCGAAAAATCAGCAAACATTTCTTTATATATGTCTCCTGATAATATATACTGAAGTCTTAACAATGTTTTTCCATCTTCAATATATTTTCCGAAGTATTTAACATCATCAGTATACTTTTTGACTAATTCTTTGTTTTTCTCTATTGATTCTTCATTATTTTTCATAAAGCCGGCTAACATTTCATTTGCTATTGTTTGCTTCATCCATGTCAGTTCTTCTGTTTGCCCCGGCATACCTATATACTGATTTATACCATTTTCATCCATTGTCATGTACATTTCCATAAATGTCTTTTGGCCAAGAGATTCCATTCCGGGTATCAGCATTGATGTACTAATTTTAGCCTTTACAGGATTCATGAAAATTGTCATATTCATGTCCATGTCCATATTGATTGGCTGAACGTTTCCTGCACCATCGGGAGCATTAAGGGACATATTTATTTTTGCATTAATATCATAATTATCCCATTCATAGGATTTATCGCTTGCTGCAAAATATATGGCTTCTGCATCTACCGGCACTGTTGTTATTACAACAGTTTTTAATGCTCCATCCCATTCAACTTCCGAGCCGAAAGCTTC
>DMWH01000248.1:8583-12391 GCA_003483345.1 Clostridiales bacterium
AACTATCTCATCCTTTGTTGCAATTGCAGTACTGGTTTCTTGATCCCATTCAACCACGGCACCGTACTTTTCAAGAGTAGCTCTGAAAGGTACCTGTGTTCTGTTGTTTTCATCAACAAACGGAAAACCTAAATCCTCATTAAATTCGACTTTGGTGGAATCGATATTTATTATGACGTCATCTGCAAAAGCATTAACCGATGATAATGCCAAAAGCAATACCAAACTTAAAATAAATACGATTTTTTTCATAATTTCCTCCTAAATTTATTATTTTTCCAATTTTTATGATATAATAAATACAATAATGAATCAAAGACTTGGTTCTTTGAACCGATGTATTCATTGTATCGGTATGTAGTAAGCCGATTTTGCGGCTTGCCCTTATGATACAATATATATGTTAAAGTTTCAACAATAAATATGTAAATTGTAATAAATAGTTTTATATTTGTTATAATTAACATATCATATTCTTCATTTAAGAATCAATAAGTCTAATATTAGGATAGAGCAAATTAATACTTTTATTCAAGGATAATAACATATAATGAAAATAAAGTTTAAACGAGTATAAAAAAGGTATAAGAATAATATGTGATAGGAGGTAATTATGCCAATAATTGATTTTACTAAAACAGTCTATGAGTTATATAAGGATAATGAAGAAATTGCTAAAATTTTAGAAGAAATAGGATTCAAAGATATTACAAAACCAAATATGATTAACACAATGGGTAGATTTATGACAATTCCAAAGGGAGCCAGAGCAAAAGGTTTCAACATGGATGAAATAAAAAATGAATTTATTAAAAGAGGTTATGAAATAAAAGAATAAGGAGAGGAGCAAATGAGCGAAAATATTAATAACAGAGAATATCGTAAAAATGTTATCAAGCAGGTAATAAAGGAGCTGCATGAAGGTAAGACTGTCGAAGAGGTAAAACAAAAGTTTGAAGAGGCTTTTACAGGAGTTTCGGCTTCGGAAATATCCGAAGCAGAACAGGCATTAATCAATGAGGGGTTGCCTGTTTCCGAAGTGCAGAGGCTGTGTGATGTTCATTCGGCTGTTTTTAAGGGCTCCATAGAAGAAATCCATCGGGAAACAGACCCTATGAAAATTCCCGGTCATCCTGCCAATGTATTGTATCTTGAAAACAGGAGATTAGAAAGAATTATCGAAGAAAAAATCAAACCTTATTTGGAAAAAGGAAAAGAATCTCTTGAAGCTATTCAAAATGGCTTAGAAGAATTGTCAGTTATAGACATCCATTATTCCAAAAAAGAAAATCTTTTGTTTCCTTACATGGAAAAGTACGGAATAACCGCTCCGCCTAAGGTTATGTGGGGTGTGGACGATGAAATAAGGGATGATTTGAAAACGCTTAAATCCGATTTATCCTATGGTGTATTTAACGATGAGCTTAAAAAAGGTGTTGAAGAATTAATCAATAGAATAAATGAAATGATATTCAAGGAAGAAAGTATAATGCTTCCCATGCTTTTAGATATAATGACTCAGGATGAATGGAAAAAGGTCGCCGATGACAGCAGCGAAATAGGCAACATAATAGACTTTGTACCTGTTTGGAATCCTGATAAGGAAGCAAAAAAGGAGCATAAAGAAGATATTAAGGAGCCGGGAGCTATAATTCTTCCGACAGGTGTTTTTAATACGGAAGAGCTTACTCATATGCTCAATACTCTGCCAATTGATATAACATTTGTGGGGAGTGACGATAAAGTAAAATATTTTTCACAAAGCAGTGAAAGAATATTTGCTCGGACAAAGACTATTATAGGCAGGAACGTTTCAAACTGCCACCCGCCGGCAAGTGTACATATAGTAGAAGGAATTGTGGAAGATTTTAAGTCAGGCAAAAAAGACCACGAGGATTTCTGGATTAAAATGGGCGATAAATATGTCTATATACGATATTTTGCAGTCAGGAATGAAGAAGGCAAGTATCTTGGAGTTGTGGAAGTAACCCAGAATATTAAGCCTATACAGGAAATCACGGGAGAAAAAAGACTGGTGGAAGACTAATACACCCTTCATGTCATCCTGAGCGTAAGCGAAGGATCTCATAATTATTGAAAACATGAGATTCTTCAGGCTGCGCCTTCAGAATGACAAGTGTTGTATACTTTGTCAGCAGCCTGAAGGGGATAAAGTCCCCTTTTTTATTGTTTTTTGGATTAGATAAGTATATAATTGAAATTAAAGGAAAAGACGTGTCCATGTTGAAAGGGGAGAGTTATGGAAAAGAAATATGTTCTTGCACTAGACCAAGGCACAACAAGCTCAAGGGCAATACTATTTGACAGAAACGGCAGAATAGTAAATATATCTCAAAAAGAATTCACTCAATTATATCCCAATCCAGGCTGGGTTGAGCACAACCCTTTAGAAATATGGGAAACTCAGTTAAATGCTGCAAAAGAAGCAATAAAATATATAGATGTTTCTGAAATTGCATGCATAGGTATTACCAATCAAAGAGAAACTACAATTTTGTGGGACAAAAATACAGGTAAGCCCGTATACAATGCAATAGTATGGCAAAGCAGGCAGACTTCCGATATTTGCGATGATTTAAAAAAATCAAGATTAGAACCCTACATAAAAGAAAATACGGGATTAGTTATTGATGCTTATTTTTCAGGGACAAAAATAAAATGGATTTTGGACAATGTGGAAGGAGCCAGGGAAAGAGCCGAAAAGGGTGAAATATTATTTGGAACCGTGGATACTTGGCTTTTATGGAATTTAACGGGCGGCAAAGCACATATAACAGATTACTCCAATGCTTCAAGAACTATGATTTACAATATAAAAAATCTTCGGTGGGATGAAAAAATTCTTGGTATATTGGATATTCCTAGTGAAATACTGCCTGAAGTAAGGCAGTCATCAGAAATATATGCTAATACCAATGCTGAAATTTTCGGTGCAGAAATACCAATATCAGGAATTGCGGGAGACCAGCAAGCTGCCCTCTTTGGTCAGCTCTGTTTTCAGGAAGGCATGGTAAAGAATACATATGGTACGGGATGCTTTATGCTTATGAATACAGGTGAAAAAATAGTTCAATCTCACAAGGGGCTCATTACTACAATCGCATGGGGCTTACAAGGGAAGGTCGAATATGCCTTGGAAGGCTCTGTATTTGTGGCAGGTGCAGCAATACAGTGGTTAAGGGATGAGCTTAAAATAATACATGAAGCAGCTGATTCCGAATATTTTGCAAATAAGGTCAAGGATACAGAAGGTGTCTATGTTGTGCCTGCATTTACGGGGCTTGGTGCCCCTTATTGGGATATGTATGCAAGGGGAGCAATTGTAGGGTTGACAAGGGGAGCAGGCAGAAATCATATAATAAGGGCAACTCTTGAATCAATTGCTTATCAAACTAAGGATATAATTGAAGCAATGATTGAAGATTCAGGTATCAATTTAACGGTATTAAAGGTTGACGGGGGAGCATCAGCAAATAATTTTTTGATGCAATTTCAGTCAGATATACTTAATGTGAATATTGAAAGACCTGAGATTACAGAAACCACCGCACTCGGAGCCGCATATCTTGCAGGCCTTNNGTTTTGGAAATCAAAAGGGGAAGTTATACAAAACTGGAGCATGAACAAAAAGTTTAAACCGTCAATTAATGACGACGAGAGAAATAGATTATATAGTGGTTGGAAGAAGGCAGTAAAAAAGGCAATGAGTTAGACGTTTGTCATCAAGAACATAGTCCATCGAGTCCATCGGGGACGGTTCTTTCTGGTCAATCGATGACAGTACCCC
>DMWH01000144.1:0-3668 GCA_003483345.1 Clostridiales bacterium
TTAATAATAACATAAAAGAATCTCATACGTATAATATACCAAATAATTTTTTGGAGGATGTACGATGAGATTCTTTTATGGTGAAAGGAATATATTAAGGGCTTTGGAAGAAGCTGATTTTTGGAAGAAGCAGGAAAGTGAACATGTTGATGTTATTTTAGAAATAGTTCCTGACTTAGAAGAAGAATATATTCAAAAATTAGAAGAATATCAAGAAATATTCAATTCTACACACGGAAGAATAGTCCAGCACGTGGAAACAGCTGTAAATTGTCACAACATATTATCTCCCGAATTACAGAGGGATATTATTAATATAATTAATTTAGCAGTAAGACAAAGCCAGGTTTTCATTGACTTTATAGGTATGCTGCTAAGAGACAGCAAAGCCGTTACAAACAATCCTACGGCGATAATTGTTCTTAATCACATAAGAAGAGAATCGGAATACTTCGTAGGAATCGTAACTGCTTTCTTAAACAGCTCTTGTGCTAATAATGGCAGATATTATAATGATACGGGATTTCAAAGATAAGTGACAAAGCAATTATAGGGATTAAAAAGAAGGACTTATTACAGGGGATGGGATATATAAGAAGGCATAAAAAATGGGCGGGGTTAGCGTCACAAGAATGATAATAACTCCGTCCGGACAAGTAAAAGTCTTTATCTCTTAACAATATATATCAGAAAACTCGATTTTAGCCCTTTCTACAATATTATTGACTGAGGTGTTTTCAATATTAAATTCTGATGTCTCGGGTGTTGTCATGCAGGGAATTTCAACAATGAATTCACTGCCCTTGGAAGGCTGGCTTTTTAAATATATATTCCCATCGAGCTTATTTACTAATAATTTAACTAAGGAGAGGCCTATTCCGCTACCTTCATTCTCTCTTCTTAATGACTTGTCCACCTTCTCAAATCTGTTAAATATGTTTTTCTGCTTATCAACCGGTATGCCGATTCCATTATCTTTTACTGAAATACTGATTCTTTCATTCATATCATGCACCGATACTAATATTTTACCGCCCCTCGGNNTCCGGGTCGCATGATATTACCTTTTCTTCAATATCTGTATCAAAAATGATATTAATATTTTTGCACTTAGCATAATCTAAAACAGAAAAAGTAATTAATTCCGCAAAATTCACTATATCTAAGTTTTTTCTGTGAATTTCAAAATAATTAGCATCAATTTTTGTTATATCGATTAAATTGCTTATTAGTCTTACTAATCTTAGAGAATTTTGTTTTAAAAATTTTAAATACTTTTCTTCTTTTTCATAAGATGTACATTTTGCTAACTCCATCATTTGCACTGTCCCTAATATGACATTTAAAGGAGTTCTTAATTCATGAGAAATATTGGCAAAAAACTCCGCCTTAACTTTATTGTACTCCAATGCTTTATTTAGTTGTTTATCCTTAATTACCAATTCAATATTTGTTATTAATTCTTTCTTATTTTCGTTATTTATAATTGTATAACTGTGATTTTTGATAACTTCCGCATATTGCAGCTTGTCCGTTTTATTCTCGTCATATAAACACAAAGCAATGAAGGGTAATTCCGGCAACATTTTATTTATTTTATCCTCATAATGAGCAAAGGTTCTGTAATAACATTTTTCCAGCCAAGATGTGTCACCAATTGCTCTAAGTCCTTCATAGCCTAGTTTTGTAGATTTTGTGACACATTCAAGCCAATGTTCATTAACTCTTATTTCATTAAAACTATTATTGGTTAAGTACCAATCAACATGTGGTTCTAACAACAACTGTCCTGCCTTAATATAACTATCCGCATTGTTGATATACTTTTCTAAATAACTTTTTATTTCTTCTTCATTTGTGTTGTTTGAATAAACCCATACACACAATTCATTGTTTAATAAACCTGCTCTTATATAAGGGCAACCGATACTAAAAAAATCATCCTTGGATTCATAAAATTGAGCTATGTGAGTTCCCCAAAAAGCTTCACCAATTACTTCTATACCTGTATCCCTAAATTTCTTATCCATTTTATACTCCCAAATTTATCAACAATATATTTAATTAAAAATTTAGGAAGATTAACAGGTATTCCAGATTACTTCAATATTTGCATAGACTTTTCTACTTAACATGTCAATTCGGTGTTTCAATCTCCTTTCTTCTATCATAAATGTAATTAAATAAGATGTCTTTTTTATTTTCCAATTTGCCTTCAATAACTTTATTTAATACATCATTTAATACTATTCCTATATTCTTGCCTTTCGGCATACCTGAATCAATAAGGTCATGGCCGTTGATTGCTAATGTTTTTAAGCTGTAACACTGGTTAGTTTCAATAATTTCTTTCATGATTACTTCGGACTTGGCCAACTCTTCATACTCATAATCAAACAATGCCTTTTTAATATTAATAAGATATTTTAGATTTACATGATTGATTTTATTGAGCCATCTCTTAATATTCACTCGGTCGGGGTAAATTTTTTCATCAATATTTTCAGCAAGCAACTTAACTGTTTTAACAGTCTTGTTGTCATATTTTAAATTCATAAGTATCTTATCAGGCGAATCAATTTCATACAAAAGCACAGTTAGTCTCAAAACCAGAGAATTTAACTCCTTCATTGCCTTTAAACGTTGCTCAAATTTTTCCTTTGTTAAATCTCTAATTTCAGGCAGAAAAACTTCAATTACATCTCTGTATTCCAAAAGAATATTTTGAAAATTACTTCCCATTAACAGCTTATTTAATTCAATGTTAATTCTCTCCTTAGAAATATTATTCAGGAGATTTTTGTTTCTGTAAATACTGCATGATGTATTCTCATCAATGTCAAAGTTCAAAACGGAAGCAAAGCGCAATGCTCGTAAAATCCGCAAACCGTCCTCATTGAATCTTTCATCTGAATTCCCCACGCATTTTACAATTTTGTTTTTTATATCATCGAGTCCTCCGAACAAGTCGATTACTCCATTTTTGTTGTAAGCAATAGCATTAATTGTAAAATCTCTCCGCTTTAAATCAAATTCAATTTTATCAGTAAACAAAACATTATCGGGGCGCCTGTTGTCACTGTACTCCCCGTCAATTCTGTAAGTTGTAATTTCAATCTGCATTTTATTTATAATTACTGTAATTGTACCGTGTTTTATACCTGTTTCTATGGTTCTGTACTGACTAAAACACAGCAGTATTTCTTCCGGCTTTGCTGATGTGGCAACATCCCAATCGGAAGGAACTTTGCCCATGATGCTGTCCCTGACGCATCCCCCTACTATATAAGCTTCAAAGCCGTTTACATGCAATATATTTAATGCAGTTTCAACTTCCTTTGGCATTTTAATAAGCATAAAATCCTTCTTTTTACCTTTTTATATAATTATAACCAATCCTGTAATTTTAACAAGGAAAAAATGTCGAAAAAAAATAAAATTTCCAAATATTTTGTTGGATTTTGTGATTTGAATTTATAAATTATATTATTTTAAATGTTAGTTATAATAACAAAAAAGGATATGGTATCATGAATAAATTTGAAAAAATATCAGCTATGATTGATAATACTCCCATGCTGGAAATTTCTTTAAAATATCAAGGACTCCGGCGAAAAATATATGCTAAGGCGGAATACTACAATTTTACCGGCAGCATTAAAGACAGG
>DMWH01000144.1:3701-6475 GCA_003483345.1 Clostridiales bacterium
GTACATATTTTTATGCCGGATTGGATGAGCGAGGAAAGAAAAAAACTATTGGAAAGTTTCGGTGCAACAATCCACTTGGTTTCAAAGAAAGATGGCGGTTTCAAAGGTTCTGTCGAATCAGCCGATAAATTCGGAGCTGAAAATAATGCTTTTTTACCCCATCAATTTTCAAATCTCTTAAATGCAGAAACCCATTATAAAACAACAGGAGCTGAAATTTTAAGACAACTTGAAGCAATTGGCAAAAAACCGGATGGTTTTGTTGCAGGAGTAGGTACAGGAGGGACCATCATGGGAGTGAAAAATGCTCTGCAAGAAAAATACCCCAAATGTAAGGCATTCCCTCTTGAGCCAAAACAGTCGCCCGCCATGTCATCAGGCGATATGGTTTCAGGCTTTCATAGAATTGATGGAATAGGCGACGGGATGATTCCCGAAATCGTTAAATTAGAGCAGCTGGATAATGTAATTCGCGTCGATGACGGTGATGCAATAAACATGGCAAGAAAATTGGCCTTAGAGTTAGGAATCGGTGTGGGTATTTCTTCCGGTGCCAACTTAATCGGCTCCATAATAGCACAAAACATTCTCGATAATAAGGATGTAGTTATTGTGACTGTTTTTGCTGATGATAACAAAAAGTATTTATCTACAGAGCTTATGAATGAGCAAAAAGTAAAGCTTGATTATATATCAAAGGATGTTGAACTTATTGANNCCAAAATTATTTGGAGTTTACATAATAAAACCATGATGGGTATTCATTTTCATCAAAGGATTTAAAGTTTATATCTGTTTCTTTCAATTTTGCAGCATAATTTTTTGCTATATTTAAATATTTTTTGTACTCTTCAATACTATCCGGATGCATTTCCTTCTCAGCCTTTGTATTACTGTTACCAATAAATTTTAAACTTTCTTTTGCACCGAAGTTTTCTACGACACTAAAAGGCTTGTTATAAGACTTGTGAGACCAGCTTCCGGTTTTCATATCCAAGATATATTCATTAAGAAAGAGATATCCGTTTTCAGCAACAAACTCAATTGCATCACATATGAAATCTACTTCATCTTCGCTCATTATGTAATGGATATTAAATCTTATCCAACCCGGTTTAATGGAGGTAAATCCTTTTTTAATAAAATATCTGAAAATATTAGAAGTTTCTTCACTTATGTCCAATAACCTGTGCCCGTAAGGTGCTGCGCAGGCACATCCTGCTCTTGTTTGTATGCCAAATAAATCATTTATCAATTTGGCAGCAAATTTAGGGTGTAAATATTTATCCCTATGTTTTATTTTTATTGAAAATATTGGCAACCTGTTGTTTGTGTCAGGAGGACCTAAAATTTCTATATTCTCTATGGACTTTAATCTTTGATAAACCTTTTTAGTATAATATTTTTCTTTTTCTTCTATTTTGTCCATCCCTATTAAATCCTTTAATTCCATTGCCAAGGCAGCTTTAAATATTTGAATTATTCCCGGTGTACCTGCCATTTCTCTCAATTGAACATTATCTATATAATCATAGGCATAGGGACTGACATAGCTTACTGTTCCGCCACCGGATACTGTTGGAGGAAGAGAATGGTCATATATTCTTTTATTGATTACCAATATGCCTGAAGAGCCGGGTCCTCCCACAAATTTGTGAGGTGCCAAATATATAGCATCAAAATACTCCATTTCATTTTTGTTCATGTTTATTTCCACATAAGGTGCACATGCAGCAAAATCAAAGCAAGCATAAGCATTGTTTTCATGCAGGATTTTTGCTATCTCATAAACAGGTGTAATTATTCCCGTTACATTTGAAGCTGCAGAAAAAGAGCCTATCTTAATCCTATTTTTATACTTTTTGTCAGTTAATTTTTCTATCAGTTCTGCCAAATCAATTGTACCATCCGATTTTAAACCTATTTCAACTACTTCAGCTATACCTTCTTCCCACATAAGTATGTTTGAATGATGCTCATAAGGCCCAATAAACACGACAGGCACATGTTTTAAACAGCCTTCTTCATAAATAATTTCATCAATACCCTTATTGTTTTTATAATATTCTTTCATAATATTATTTACGGTTTTTTTAGTGGCAGGGGGAATATATAGACCCATAATTTTTGCAAGGCATTCTATGGCTCCGGTAGCACCGGTTCCGGATGGTATTACATAACAATTTTCTCCTCCGTTTACATGAGCTTTAATAATTTCTTCCGACTTATGGAGAATTTTAGTCATAACCTCCCCGGTCATGTCATCCTCAGTATGGGTATTTGCATATGATTTCTGTATTTCAAGCAAATATTTTTCAATGAAATTTAAACCCCTTGCAGAAGCCGTAAAATCCGCATAGGTCAATAATCTTTCACCATAAGGAGTTTCAAATTTAAAAGCATTTCCAATTAACTCATTTCGTAATGTTTCAAAAGAAATCATAAATTACATCCTTTTCTTAATTTATCTTATTATAACCAAAAATTTTAAAAAACAGTTCAAAACCGGAGTTTTGAACTATATTGACAACGAAAAATTAAGTTAATGACAAAGTATATTTATAAATTTATATTATTTCCTCTTCAGCTGTGAGTTTTTTTGCCATCCAATCCTTTCCTTCAATTATTCGAGTTACCATCATTGCAGCTACAGTATCTCCTGTAGAGTTTAACCATGTGGCAGGCGGGTCAACCAAGAACCCTATTGTTGCTATTATTGGAAATGCTTCAGCAGGGAATCCATACATATTAACTATAAGCATTTCTCCTATCAG
>DMWH01000144.1:6530-9101 GCA_003483345.1 Clostridiales bacterium
TCCATATGTGCAGTAGCGCCTATCGGAAGTATGATATCACGGATATCCTTTGGCACTCCTATACGCTGAGCTGCTCTCAGTTCAGTGGGAAGTGTCGCAATTGAGCTTTGTGTTGCAATAGATGTTACCGAAGGTTCTACAATATTTTTAAAGTATGATTTTACAGCTTCCATTCCTCCCGAATAATATGAATATAATGCAAAGAATACAAAGAAATAGAAAACGCATAGGGGATAATAAACTACCATGGCTCTAGCATAAGCTCCAAGGAGCTGCGGTCCGAATTCTCCTATCAAACTCGCAAAGTACGCGCCAAGTCCTATTGGTGCATAAAGCATTATTACGCTTATAAATTTCATCATAACTTTAGATAATGCTTCTAAACCCCTTGCTACAATATTGTCTTCTCCTCCCACTGCACTTACACAATAGCCGAATAGAATCGAAAATACAATTAAGGGCAGCATATTGGAACGTGATAAAATTTTGCTGAAGTCATTCACTGTGATTGCAGAAACGGCTTGGTCAGCAAATGTTAATTTCTCTAATTCTCCGGCAGCTTCTATTTGTATGTTTACTCCTTCTGCAGGAGGATATACTTTAACAACAAAGATAATTAAAACAGCTGCAAATAAACCGGTTATTACAAATACTAAAAGCATGTTTCCAAGTATACTGCCTAGACGCCTCATATTGACCATGCTGCCCACAGCACTTGCAATTGTAACAAATACCAAGGGCGTAACTGCTGTAAACATGAGATTCAAGAATATATCTCCAAACGGTTTCAATATTACGGCTCTCTCACCAAATATAAGACCAATAAAACTACCGATAGCTATTGAAATAATCAATATTACGGAAAACCTGTAGTTCTCCCATACTGTTTTTTTAGATGTACTCATATTATTCTCCTTTAAAAATTTTTAAATAATTAAATCTTCATCCATAATTTTTCCTATTGCTATTATGTTAGTATCACCTGTAAGAAACAGTTTTTCTATTTTATTGTCTGTTTTTTCAACTTCTATAGTCAGTTCCCCACCATCATTTATCATTTTAGCTTGATTATTTTTCAAATAGCCTTTTAGTATTAAAGCTACGGCTGTTGACGCAGAGCCTGTGCCGCAAGCTAATGTAAAATCTTCTACCCCCCTTTCATAGGTTTTTACCAATGCCGTATTTTCATCCAACACCTCAAAAAAGTTAACATTGGCACCCTTTGGAAAACCATCGTAATGTCTTATTTTTATTCCTTCTTCACGTAATTTGTTTTCATCCGCCTGCTTAAGGTTATATTTAACTACTGCATGAGGAAGCCCCGGATTTCCCAATTCTATATATGATAATTCATATTTTATGCCGTCTATTTCAATATCATTATATAGATTAATTACTTCCGGTTTATTTAGCATAACTTTTACCAAACGCCCTTCTAAAACTTCAGCGCCGACAATTCCCGCTCCTGTTTCAAAGGTCATTTGTTTTCCTGCTATATTATTTATATATGCATAGCGAGAAATGCATCTTGCTCCATTGCCGCACATTTCGCCTATGCTTCCATCTCGGTTAAAAAAATGCATCCTAAAATCCGCATCTCCATCAGGGAAATCAACCACCATCAACCCGTCTGCTCCGATTGATACTTTTCTTTCGCATAGTTTTTTTGCAATGGCAGGCAACTTTTCTACAGGAATATTCCATTTCATATTGTTAATAATAATGAAATCATTTCCGGCTCCCTGAATTTTGCAAAATTCCATAAGCGCTCACTTCCTTATTTTATACTAGTGATTTCGGTATAACTTCGTTTGCAATCATATGTTCATATGTCTGTCTTTTTACTATTACTTCCGATTTTCCTTCCTTGACCAAGACTGTTGCAGGAAAAGGGTTTTTATTGTAGTTGCTTGCCATAGCATAACCGTATGCTCCTGTTGAAAATATGGCAAGAATATCTCCTCTTTCAGCTAATGGTATATATGCATCCCTTATTAATATATCCCCCGATTCGCAGCATTTTCCGCTTATTGTTACTAAATCGGTGCTTGGCTGAGATGCTTTGTCAGCAATAACACATTCATACTTTGCCTGGTATAATGCAGGTCTTATATTGTCGGTCATTCCGCCGTCAACGGACACATATTTTCTTATACCTTCAATATCCTTTATGGTGCCGATTGTATAAAGTGTTATTCCGGCTTCTCCTACAATACTTCTGCCCGGCTCGATAACAATTTCAGGCCTTTTGATATTCATTCTCTTTGAAAACTCTTCAATTTCCGCCATCATGGGGTCTAAAAAATATGCATAGGGCTTCTTGTCATCAGCATCTGTATACCTTATTCCAAATCCTCCGCCAACATTTAATTCTTGTGTTACATAATTATATTTATCAATTGTGTCTTTTATTAACTTTAATGAAATTTTTAATGCTTTTAAATGTGATTCATTGTTATGAAGCTGTGAGCCTACGTGAAAATGAAAACCCAGAAAATTTATGTAGGGTGAATTAATTGCTTTTTCAATTGCAGGAAATATAACATCATCATCCAACGGAAATCCAAACTT
>DMWH01000079.1 GCA_003483345.1 Clostridiales bacterium
ATGTAATATACTTATCTTAATTAAACATCTTTCGATATTGGTGCGCTTAAATGCGATAATAGGGAATTAGGTTAAAATCCTAAACAGTCCTGCTGCCGTGATGAGAGAGCGGTTTTTATGCTTATGCAACCACTGGATATCTCCGGGAAGGTTAAAAACCAGCAATGACCTCTGAGTCGGAAAACCTGCCAGTATTATTTGCGTAGATGCCGCAAATGCTATGCTTTACAGAGTATAAAAGCGATAGCGCAAAAATGGTTTATCCAAAATATTTGTGGAATTTACGTTTCGGGAACGAGACGTTTTTTTATGCCCTAAGCCAAGACTTCGACTGGATGGAGAAAGTCTTGATGGTAGGTCAAACGCAATGCCTCTCTTAGATGTTTAAAAAACAAAAATGGAGGATGAAATGAAAAGAAACAGTATTTTAGTTTTAACATTAATTTGTATTATGGCCTTGCTTACTGCTTGCGCCGAGAATACCGGAGTAAAATCTCCTCAACCGGAGGATATCAACATAACATTGCCCACAAAAGACAGAGCGGGCAATGAAATATCAATACCAAACGAAATCAACAGAATAATCTCCATATCACCTGCAAATACGGAAATACTAATTGAATTAGGTTTTGGCGATAAAATAATTGCAGTCGATGAGTATTCTAAAGATATTGAAGGACTGCCTAATAATATACAATTATTTGATATGATGGCACCTGATGCTGAGCAGATGGTTGCCTTAGAGCCGGACATAATTTATACGACAGGAATGGTTATGGCAGAAGGAAACGACCCTTACAAACCTATCAGGGATATGGGTGTTTGTGTAGCATATATACCGGCCAGTTTAAGCATAGAGGGAATTTATGAAGATATATTATTTTTTGCAAAATCCCTCGGTGTTGAAAAAAAAGGTGCTGACCTTGTAAACAGCATGAAATCTAAAATTGAGGAAATTGAAGAAATCGGCAAATCTATTGAAAACAAAAAGACAGTGTATTTTGAAATTGCAGCAGCACCAACACTTTACAGTTTTGGCAAGGGAGTATTTTTAAATGAAATGATTGAAATAATAGGTGCCGAAAATGTTTTATCGGACCATGACTGGTGGATTTCAGTTTCAGAAGAAACAGTTATTGCATCTGACCCTGATGTTATCATAACCAATGTTGATTATATTGAAAATCCCGCAGAAGAAATCAAATCACGCTCAGGATGGGAAAATATGAAGGCTGTTAAAAATAATGATGTTTATTATGTAGACAATTATGCAACCTCCCACTGCAACCACAACATTATTACAGGCTTGGAGCAAATGGCGAGGGCAATATATCCGGACATATATCAATGAAAATAAAATTTAAAATAATATTATCAATAATATTCAGTATTATAGTAGTAATAATGGGAGTGGGATTAGGAAGCGTCAACGTTCCCCCTTCCCATATTATAAGTATAATATTAAACAAAATATTTTCAGCACCGCTTCCTTCCGATATAGAAGGTACCACTGCTATATCAATAATATGGAAATTAAGACTCCCAAGAACACTCTTGGCATTTTTGGTGGGGGGTGCTGTAGCTGTAAGCGGCTCGGTAATGCAGTCGGTTTTGAAAAATCCTCTTGCTTCCTCATACACATTAGGAGTATCTTCAGGTGCTTCATTGGGAGCAGCAATAGTTATAGTTACCGGGTTCAACATACCCTTCCTGGGATTGTTCACATTGCCTGTTACCGGCTTGGTATTTGGCATGGCGACGGTATTTTTGGCTGTTAAATTCGCAGCTATGATGGATAAAAATTTAGAAACTAATACAATAATTTTGGTAGGTATGGTTTTTTCATTGTTTGTAAATGCCATACTGACTGTCATAACNNTAGTGTAATAATACTGTTTCCCATCGTATTAATAGGAATAGCAGTATTGCAAAACTATTCAAAAGAAATGGATATAATGACTTTTGGAGAGGAGCAGGCATTCACCATGGGAGTGGATGTTCACAAAGTTAAATGGATTCTTCTCAGCATTTCGGCAGCACTGACAGGCAGTGCCATTGCATTTGTGGGAGTAATCGGATTTATTGATTTAATTGCACCTCATGTGGTAAGAAAAATATTCGGCTCCAATCACAAAACAGTAATACCGATGTCAATGTTTTTCGGAGGCTCATTCATGGTTCTATGCGACTTGATTGCCAGAACGATTATATCGCCTTCTGAATTGCCGGTGGGAGCAATTACGGCATTAATAGGTGCACCGTTTTTTGCTTATGTATACTTTTCGAGAAGAAAGGGGTTATAGATGCTATGCTTACTTTAAAAAATGTATCTGCAGGTTATAACGGAATTGATGTAATAAATAATATTTCCTTATGCGTTAAGGAAGGTGAAAATCTTTGCATTATCGGTCCCAACGGTTGCGGAAAGACTACACTTATTAAGGCAATTTCAGGAATTATTCCTCATACGGGAATTATTAAAATAGACGGAACTGATATTAATAATATGAAAAGGGAGCAAGTTGCAAAGAAAATAGCTGTTATGTCCCAAATTTCAACCATTTACTTTTCATACAGCATTTACGAAACCGTACTTTTCGGAAGATATCTTCATATGAAGGGAAGAACATTCAAAGAGCCTTCCGCAAAGGACAGAGAATATACGGATAAATGTTTAAAAGCTGTAGGTTTATTTAATATTAAGCAAAAGCAAATAAGCACCTTGTCGGGAGGGCAGCTTCAAAGGGTTTACTTGGCAAGAACCTTAGCTCAAGAGCCAAACATAATACTTCTGGATGAGCCAACAAACCATTTGGATTTAAAACATCAGACAGAGTTAATCGACTTTTTGAAGGATTGGTCAAAATATGAGGGCCATTCGGTAATCGGTGTATTGCATGATTTAAATTTGGCAATAAAATTGTCTGATAATATGCTGGTATTAGATAATGGAAATATTGCTGCTTACGGCAGTACAAATGAAATTATTTCATCAAATCTTTTAAATGAAGTATATGATATGAATGTAACAGAGTATATGGTTGATTCCTTAAGACATTGGGAGAGCTTTGGACTTTGTCATCCTGAGCCTAAACGAAGGATTTCGTAAGATTCTGCTCTGTGATTGTCATCCTGAGCGATAGCGAAGGATTTATAATAACCGAAACCCGGTTATTTTTTTATAACGGTAATTATTAGTGATAAATCTGGGTATAATAAATTAACAAAATTATGTAAAGAGGAGAATTTAATGAAAAAGTTATTAGTGATTTCGATAGTGCTTGCTGTTATTCTTACAGCATGTAATAACATTGCTGTCCCGCCTGAAGAACCCGATAATGGCGAGACAGTGTCAATAGAAGAATATTATCCTATTAAAGAAAATACAAAGTATTCATATGAAGGTGAAGGAAATGAATTTGCAACTTATGTGTCATTTGTTGATTATGTTTCAGACAACCGCATTCAAAATAGAACAAACAACGGTGGAACAGAAACGGTTAATGTGTATGAAATAAAGGATGATCAATTGACTTTATTATATTCAAGAGGAGAAACTTATTTTAGACATAACTTTTTAAACAAAGAATATGGAGAGGGAAAAGTTCTTCTGAAAGGTCCCTTAGAGGAAGGAAATTCGTGGGCTTATGATGAAAACACGACTGCAACCATAACCGACTTATCAAAAGAAATAGTCACCACCCTTGGCAATTATCAGGCAATTGAAGTTACCTTGGAAGGAGAGCAAGGAAAAACAGTAAATTATTATGCAAAGGATGTGGGATTGATTAAAACAATAAGCTCTGGTGAAGGTTATGAAGTATCTTCAACTTTATCATATATAGAGAATAATATGCCTCTGATACAAACTATAACTTTATTTTATCCCAATACGGACGGTTCCATTGATACAATAGATGTTCAAATAGAATTCAGCACCAATGACGAGCCAAAAGATATTATAGAGGAAGTTGTCAAGGAGTTATCTGTTTATGAAATTTTAAGCCCCAATACGGTAGTCAATGAATTATACTTTGATGAGGAAGAAAACAGCGTTCATATTGATTTGTCCGATGACTTCATAACAGAAATGAATGCAGGGGCAAGTTTTGAAAACCTGATACTTCAAAGTTTAACCAACACCTTAGGCAACTACTACGGAGTTCAGGAAGTATATTTAACAATTGACGGAGGTCCTTACGAATCAGGACACATAAAAATCGAAGAAGGCGAGCCCTTATTGGTAGACTACGATAATGTTAATCCGAGAGAATAGAGAGTATGGATTACATAATTGCCATTATGTAAACAATTGGGGACACTGTGTGTCCCCATAATTAAATCGCATATTCGCTCAAGTTAATAATTTTGTTTCCTTTTTTTACCTCTCTTGCAGGAATCCCTACAAGAGT
>DMWH01000157.1 GCA_003483345.1 Clostridiales bacterium
CACAAAATCTAGGATAGTCCCGCATGTTAAGAAAGTGCGGGCACCGGTATTTACTAATGGCGCTATTTCATGGCATCTATCAATGCCTTTAATGTTTCCTCGCCTATGTTTTTAGAAAGCTTGGGCCATGTCTTTTCTTTGACCTGCTCAACATAAGCTTTCATTTCCTTATCACTCAGATTAACTATTTTGACTCCATACTTCTCTAAATCTTTGAGCGCCTTTCCATCGAGCTCTCCCGCGACTTTGTAACTGTTCATTGCCTCCTTCATGAAAGCATCTTCAACAATTTTTTTGTAATCTGTCGGCAGTTTCTCAAATACCTTCTTGCTCATAAAGAAACCGATATTTTCTACAAAAATATTGTATGTTACGTAATGAGAAATGATATCGCGGAAATCTGAATATGCCAGCTGCGGTGTCAATCCAATCGCACCGTCACAAACTCCTGTCTGCAAGGAACTGTAGAGGTCTGCATAAGGAATAGTGGTTGCCGAAAACCCCATGTCCTGAACCACTAAATTGTAAACTTCGATTGCCGGGGCACGAACTCGAGATGCTTTTGAAGCACTGGCGACGTTGTATTTATCGGGCAATTTTGTAAATACAATACCAATCAGTCCCTCAACATATATGCCCATGAGCTTGACTCCCAGTTTGTCGTGAACAGCGCCGTAATTCTTGTAAAAATATGATTGCGGGCCAAATGCTTTGCCCATTTCTGCATAGCTTGAAGCAAGGTAAGGAATGAAATTCATTTCAAGCTTCGGGTTATATTCACTAGGAATCGGAATAAGAGCCATATCTACCGCACCGCGCATCAAATCTTCGTATGTTACAGTGTAATCACCCAACTGGCTTGAAGGATATATTTTAATTTTGATTGCACCTTTAGTTTTCTCGTCGACCTCTTTAACAATATTTTGCAGCGCCTTATATCCAGGATGCTGCGTATTGTAGTGAGTGGCGAGACGGAATTTAAATGTTTCTTTCGCATAGCTTGGGTTGGAGATGGAGAAGATGCACAAAGAAACAACAACAACTGCAAGAAAAACAGAAATTATGCTTTTTTTCATATAAAACACCTCTTTATATTGGATTATTTGTGCTTAACGCAATTGCAATTAATCATGTGTGCTTTTCCCGGTGCGTACATAGCTGATAATTTCATCTTTTGACATTTTTTCGATGCCCATATCTTCCGCAGTCAATCCTTTTTGCCGCCAATCCGTTTCATGGATAATATTGTAAATATCAATGCAGGAATTGATCGTCGGCATAGGAACACCCAATATCCTCCCAATTTCTGCCCAGGGGACCAGACCAAAAGGAGCATCCTCTGTTAAATAACGATCGTGGATACTGTTAGGTCCGCAAATTGGCGTCAGTGCAATTGAGCCATGCCCCGCTGCATAAAGCTGCTTCCAATCAAATCCATCAGGCATACCGCTGAAATCTTCCATCGGACGAAGGTGATAACCGAGAGCCTTTCCTACCTCCTTTCTTTCATTGTCTAAAACGATATTCAGTTTACATGCAGAAGGAGTCCAGCCATGTTCATAAACGTAGAAGTTGAACAAAGGATGCTCAATGGAGGTCACAGAAAGCAGACAAGGTCCTGTATGCCATGCAGGGTTCACTATGGAAAGACCGCACTCGAGAACATCATTGTAAACTTTTTCAAATGGGAAAAGATCTTCACGCAATTGATCGATAAGACTGTCGCTGACGCTTGCAGGCAAGAATGCAATATTTACTTTGTTTCTGCCGTATACCGACACTTTTCCGGGTGCAATAAGGCGTGTATCATATGGAAGGTTATTCACATCAGCGATAACAGGGCAATCTTTCTCGCCAAATACTTTTCGGAACTGAAGTGCTGCAAATGCTCCTGGGAAGACGACGATTATCTGATCCTTTTTTACCTTGCCCTTTAAAAGTTCAGCATATGCACCATGTGCAAAAGCCGGTGTAACCACACAAATGTAATCGACACCTTCAATTGCCTTTTCAATGTTATCTGTTACCATGTTGAGCTTTATCGGTCCGGCGATCTCTCCGGTCGTCTCAATTGTACATGTGTCAAAAACTTTTTGCATGTTCGATTTGAACTGAGGCATTTCGTACATGTTTACAGTATGACCCTTAACGGTCATATCGGCTGCCATCGTATGAGCACCGTGGCCGCCGCCTAAAACAGCTATTTTTTTGTTTGGCATTAATCTGACCCTCCTAGCTTATTATCAGCTTCGCAAAGCTTAACTCAAGTATACAAATAATAATAAAAAAAACTATTGGATTTTATCCTAAAGAATGGTAGAGTATAGTAGTCGTTTTTGTACAGCCTCACAAAATTGATATTTCAGCTATCCAAGAATATCCTAACTCATTAAAAATTTACATTTACTATAAATTATAAGCAATAAAATTAATCTCTAATTATATAAAAATAATTATATTTTTATAGGTGATAAGAGGAGATATTTCTATGTTAAAAAGTATTTTAAGAAGTTATGCTCAAACTATAATTGAGAATGCACAGTCAATAATCGGATATGATGTTCTAATTACAGATAATGACGGAGTGATCATTGCCGTTAAAGATAAGAGCCGTTTGGGGAAGCTCCATTCGCACTCGCTGTCAGTAATAAAAAAGGCAACCCCGGAAGCCATATATAGTGAGGAAGCATCGTCGTACGGAGTACTTGAGGGTATATGTCTTCCAATCAAGATCGATCAAGAAATTATTGGTACAGTAGGCATAACAGGTAATCCGACAGAAGTCTGCAAGTACGGACATTTAGTACAAAAACTGGCAGAATTGTTCGTCCGTGAAAAATCGTTGAGGGAATCATCCTTCTTAAGAGAAAGTGCCATATCAAATCTTGTGGCTCAAGTAATTGATAAGAATAATCAAAATTGTAACAAATCATATATCTTGTCTCAGGCAAAATCGCTGAATTATGATCTTAACAGACCTAAAATTGCAATAATTGTTGATATTCTCCATTTTGAAAAAATAATCGATGATATCCAATCGTTGATATCTGAATATAAGAACTCCGAAATAAAAATACAGCTTTTAAAGGCTTCAGTTTTAAGATATTTAAGAGATTCATTTGAAAAAACAGATCTAATAACAAATTATACGTCTGATAAATTTTTAATATTGATGGATACAAACAAAATGTCAGAGATCGAATTGGTAAATTACATAAACTATAAATATGATCTATTCAAATCTAAAATTACAGATTTAAACATTTCTGCTCTCTTTGGAGTCGGTGCAAAAGCCAATGATATTAATGATTTATATGACTCCATCGAAAGCGCATGGAAAGCTCTTAGGATCGGTAAGAGGATGAGACCTGATGAAACAATTTATAACATAAAAGACTTTATGCTCGAAGAGACACTTATTTCTCTCGATGCAGAACAGGCAATGAAATACATTAATAATACGATAGGGAAACTTTATAACTCCCCTCATTGGACTCCTGATATGGATCTCACTTTAAAGGAGTGTCTCAGTAATCCTCTTGAGACATCTAAGATTGCAGAAAAACTTTCAATTCATAAAAACAGTTTGTACTATCGAATAGATAAAATTTATAAAATGTTTGGATTTGATTTAAATAAATTTGAAGATGTATTTAGATTAAAAATAGCATTGATATTGGAAGAAATATTTAATGAAATAGCTGTAAAAAATAAATAATAATTTATTGTTAAAATAGTTTCCGCCTATATTTTTATTTAGACATTTTTGTTGATTTAGATATAATTGTTGGCGATTTATTGATTGTTGATTATACATTTATTAGATTACGGACATGTCTTCGCCGGTGAACTTATAATGTCTGCATCTGCAGAAAAATTTTATTTATTTAATCGATTGCAATCCCCTATTTTTGTAATAGATAGCAATACAAACTGCACGAATGGGCGATTACCTTAAGAAAGCCAGTGGTAATGGGATG
>DMWH01000243.1 GCA_003483345.1 Clostridiales bacterium
CCTCAATTAAAATCCATGAATCCACTCTATCACCTCTTGTTTATTTTTTAAATAAATTCACTAAATCCGAAAGGCATCGTCTGCTGGCTTCTTCTGTTTCACCGTTTATAAAAACAATAATATTTTTATGTATTGCTCGTATATTATTAAGATTTACAAGACAGGATTTGCAGGATCTTTTAATAAAACTGATTGAAGACAGACTGTTTTCTATGTTTTTAAGAGTTTGAACCGCTATTATTTCTTGTTTATCCAAAGTATGTATATGTATCTTTCTATCTTCTTTTTTTCTAAGTATATGAGTTATATCGCATAAAGGAATGCGGTGAAATATTCCGCCTGTGTCTTTTACATCAAGAAATTCAAGAGGCATATCCAATTCTGCAATGCACTCCATCAGTTCTTTCTCCAATACATCGCTTTGAATCGGTTTAAGCAAATAATTTTTAGCCTTTACCTGATATGATTCATATGCATATTCTTTATGAGATGTCAGGTAAAAAATTATAACCTTGTCGCTTATTTCCCTTATTAAAAGGCCTGTTTTTATACCGTCAATTTCAGGCATTTCCATATCCAGAAAAATTATGTCAAACGTTTTCACTCTAAAATCTTGTACAAGAGATAAGCCTGAAATGTATGTATATATATTACAGGCTGTATTATTTTTCACCATTATTACATTTATTAATTCCCTGACTATTTCAACATACTCTTTAGAATCATCACAAACAGCAATATTAACCATATTTTTCCANNAAGAACGGCTCATTTTGCCCGTAAGAACAAAAGAACCGCTCCTCTACAATTGTCATTCTGAGAGGTCTGCCCGAAAGATTCTCATGAGATCCTTCGCTTACGCTCAGGATGACATTGTCTTTAGATCCTTCGATTTTACTCAGGATGACAACTATATTATACTAATTCGATTATAGCCATTTCTGCTCCATCGCCTCTTCTGGGCCCCAATTTTAGAATTCTGGTGTATCCACCGTTTCTATCTTTGTATTTAGGAGCAACTTCTTCGAATAGCTTATATACTGCATTTTTATCGTATAAATAAGCTAATGCCTGACGTCTTGCATGCAGGTCTCCTCTTTTTCCAAGAGTGATAATTCTTTCTGCGACTCTTCTTAACTCTTTGGCTCTTGTAACCGTAGTTGTTATTCTGCCGTAAGTTATAAGGTCAGCAGTCATATTTCGAAGCATTGCCACTCTGTGGTCAGATTTAACCCCAAGCTTCCTGTGACTTCCCATTTAGTCCTCCTTTTTAAGCTAATTATCGTTTTTCCTTAAAGATAATCCTAATTCCTCAAGTTTCTTCGATACCTCATCCAAAGATTTTTTCCCGAGGTTTCTTACCTTCATCATGTCTTCCTCAGTCTTGTAAGTAAGCTCCTCAACAGTGTTTATTCCTGCTCTCTTCAGACAATTGTATGACCTTACCGATAAATCAAGTTCCTCTATTGTCATTTCCAAAACTTTTTCTTTTTCATCTTCTTCTTTTTCAACCATAATTTCAACTTCATTAACATGTTCTGTCAATGAAATGAATAGGTTGAGATGCTCATTCAATATTTTTGCACCTAATGAAACTGCTTCTTCAGGCTCTATCGTACCATTAGTCCAGACCTCAAGAGTAAGTTTGTCGAAATCCGTTCTGTTTCCCACTCTTGTGTCTTCAACCGTAAAGTTTACTTTTTTTACAGGCGTATAAATTGAATCAATAGGGATAACTCCGATTGCCTGGCTATCCTTCTTGTTTCTTTCTGCTATAGCATATCCTCTTCCCTGCTCCATTTCCATTTCAATAATGAGCTCGGAGCCTTCTTCAAGTGTTGCTATATGCAGGTCTTCATTAATAATGTCCACATCTCCGCCTGTAATTATGTCTGCCGCCGTAACCTCTTTCGGCCCTTTTGCGTCTATCAATAGCTGCACAGGTCCCGGTACATTCATTTTAGCTGCTAAATTCTTAATATTAAGAATTATTTCTGTCACATCTTCTCTCACTCCGGGTATTGTAGAAAATTCATGCAACACTCCTTGAATGTTTATTGAAGTAACTGCTGCTCCCGGTAAAGATGAAAGAAGTATTCTCCTTAATGAATTTCCGATTGTTGTCCCGTAGCCTCTTTCCAGGGGCTCCACCACTATTTTACCGTAGGTGTTATTCTCATTCTTTTCATTTAAAGTAATATTTGGTTTTTCTATTTCTATCATCCCAACCCTCCTTAATTTTTTGTTTGTCGAGGGTAATCTTCTTAAACGCTATTACTTGGAGTAGAACTCGACAATCATATGCTCTTCTATTGGTATTTCAATATCTTCTTTAGTTGGCTCAGCAATTATTCTTCCTGTGAAATTTTCAGGTTCAACCTGCAACCATTTAGGTGCAGTGTTTTTGTGATTTTCTGCCATAATTTTAAATTTGTCTGAATTTTGGCTCTTTTCTTTTACTTTTATCTCGTCACCGACTTGTAATATCATTGACGGTATATCAGCCTTTTTGCCGTTTACGGTAAAATGACCGTGAACTACCAATTGTCTTGCTTCAGGTCTTGAATTTGCAAAGCCTAATCTGTAAATTACATTGTCAAATCTAAGCTCTAACAATTTCAGCAAATTATCACCTGTTTTTCCGGACATTTTTTCTGCAATATTGTAGTATTCTTTAAATTGTCCTTCCAAAACTCCGTAATATCTTCTAACCTTTTGTTTTTCTCTTAACTGAGTACCATAGTTAGTCAGTTTCTTGTTATTTTGACCATGCTGACCGGGAGCATAATTTCTTCTTCCGATTGAGCATTTGTCGGTATAACATCTATCACCTTTTAAATATAACTTTAAACCTTCTCTTCTGCATATTCTGCAAACAGGCCCGGTATATCTTGCCATCTTTTCACCTCGTTTCTATTATACTCTCCTGCGCTTTGGCGGTCTGCAACCATTGTGCGGTATTGGAGTAACGTCTTTTATTAAATTTACTTCAAGTCCGGCTGCCTGCAGTGAACGAATCGCTGCTTCTCTTCCTGAGCCCGGTCCTTTAACATATACCTCTACTGTTTTCAATCCATGCTCCATAGCTTTTTTTGCTGCTTCTTCAGCAACCATGCTTGCCGCATATGGTGTAGATTTTCTTGAACCCTTAAATCCTAATTGACCGGAACTTGCCCATGAAATTGCATTTCCCTGCAAGTCGGTAAGAGTAACAAGTGTATTGTTAAAGGTAGACTTAATATGAGCCTGGCCTTTTTCTATATTTTTACGTTCTCTTCTTCTTACTCGAGTTGTTTTTTGTTTTTTAGCTGCCACTTAAGTCCCTCCTTTTTATTTTTTAGGTTTTTTACCTGAAACTCTCTTAGGACCTTTTCTTGTTCTTGCATTATTTTTAGTATTTTGTCCTCTTACAGGCAATCCTTTTTTGTGTCTTAATCCTCGGTAGCAGTTGATTTCTTTAAGTCTTTTAATATTCAACGCTACTTCTCGTCTCGCATCTCCTTCTACGGGATGCTTATCTATTTCAGTTCTTAACTTTTGAATTTCATCTTCCGTCAAATCCTTAACCCTTGTATCAGGGTTGATACCTGTTGCTTTTAAAATTTTGATAGAAGTTGGTCTGCCTATTCCGTAAATATATGTTAAGCCAATTTCAACTCTCTTATCTCTTGGCAAATCAACACCTGCGATTCTGGCCATTAAGCTACACCTCCTACATTCGTAGTTTTAATATTTAATTTATCCATTAACCTTGTTTTTGTTTGTGCCTTGGATTTTCGCAAATTACCATAACCTTTCCTTTTCGTCTGATAATCTTGCACTTTTCGCACAAAGGTTTTACTGATGGTCTTACTTTCATTGTAATACCTCCTTACTTTTTCCTCCATGTTATTCTTCCTCTTGTTAAATCATATGGTGATAATTCAACAGCTACTGTGTCTCCCGGAAGAATCTTGATGTAGTTCATCCTCAGTTTTCCAGAAATATGCGCTAAAATCTGGTGTCCGTTCTGAAGCTCTACTATGAACATTGCATTTGGAAGTGCTTCTAAGACTTTACCTTCGACTTCTATTACATCTTTCTTGGACATTGATCACTCAACCTCCATTTCTTTTGATACATACGGCTCTAATAATTTTTTTACATATGCATCGTTTAGATTTTCATTTCTCTGTAATTTTTCTGCAAATTCTGTCAATACTGTTTTATAAATCATTAAATGCTTCACTTTCTTCTTTTTAGGGTTATTTAATTTTCTTAAATCCCCGTCACATACCAACACAAATTGCTCATCAACAACCTCGCATATAAGGAATATTCTTCCCTTATCTCTGCCTGCTTTTGATTTAACTATTTGACCGATTTTCAAATCTGTTGTCTCTTCCATTAGCCCACCTCTACAACACGGTCAGCAATTCCGGCTCTCCGTCTGTTATTGCAACTGTATGCTCGTAATGAGCGGATGGTTTGCCGTCAACAGTGACCACTGTCCAGTTGTTTTCCAAAACCTTAACATTGTATGCTCCTGCATTTATCATAGGCTCAATAGCAAGGACCATTCCTTCCTGCAGCCGCGGACCTTTATTAGGTTTTCCGAAGTTAGGTACTTGCGGTGCTTCATGCATATTTTTCCCTACTCCGTGCCCAACATAATCTCTTACTACCGATAAACCCTGTGACTCTGCATAAGCTTGGATTGCGTGTGATATATCAGACAAACGGTATGGACTTCGTGCATATTTTATGCCTTCATAAAAGCACTGTCTTGTTGCTTCGACTAAATGCCTTTTTTCTTCATCCACTTCCCCCACTAAAAATGTCTTTGCACTGTCACCCACATATCCTTCAAATGTTGCACCTATATCTATACTTACTATATCTCCTTCCCTTAACTCCCTTTCTGAAGGGAATCCATGCACTACTTCTTCATTAACAGAAGCGCATATGGAAAAGGGAAATCCGTTATAACCTTTAAATGTAGGTATGGCATTTTTAGATTTTAAGAAATCCTCAACCAACCGGTCAAGCTCTTTGGTGGTAACACCGGGTTTAATATGCCTTCTCACCAATTCGAGAGACTGTGCTACCAAACGTCCGGCCTTTTTCATTATTTCAATTTCTCTTCTTGTTTTGAGAATAATCATACTATTTCCTCAACTTAGAAATAATATCTTTGCCAACTTGTTCTATGGGTTTCTCACCGTCAATATTTATTATTATACCCTTTTTGGTGTAATAATCAATAAGCGGCTCTGTTTGCTCCATATAAACATTAATTCTGTTTTCAACGGTTTCTTTGGTATCATCCTTGCGTTGGAGAAGCACTCCGCCGCAGTTGTCACAAACTCCCTCTTTTGAAGGTTTGTTAAATGACATATGATATGTCTGACCGCAATCCTTGCAAATTCTTCTGCCTACAGCTCTTTCAACAAGAAGGTCTTTTCTCACCATTATATTTATTACATAGTCCAGCTTTTGACCCATACTTTCTAAAGCATCCTCTAATGCATCTGCCTGATTGATAGTTCTTGGAAATCCGTCCAATAGGAATCCGTTCTTGCAATCATCCTGAAGCAATCTGTCCTTAACAAGTTCAATCGTCAGCTCATCAGGAACCAATTTGCCTTTATCCATGTACTCCATGGCTTTCTTTCCAAGAGCAGTTCCTTCTTTTATATTTTTTCTGAAAATATCTCCCGTGGATATATGCGGTATTGAAAATTCATTTACAATTGTTTCTGCTTGAGTTCCCTTGCCGGCTCCCGGAGGTCCCAATAAAATTGCTCTCATTTTCTTTACCCCTTCTACTTTAAAAATCCTTTGTAATGTCTCATTATCATTTGAGCTTCTATTTGCTTCATAGTTTCAAGAGCAACACCTGTTACTATCAAAAGTGATGTTCCTCCGAAATTAATTCTCAAATTTGTAAATGAGAATACCAAAGTTGGTATTGTTGCTATTATTGCAAGTGCAATCGCTCCTGCTATAGTTATTCTGTTTAATACTTTATTCAAAAACTCTGCAGTCGGTTTTCCAGGTCTTATACCCGGTATAAATCCTCCGTTTTCCTTAAGGGTATTTGAATATTCAAATGGATTGAATTGTACCGCTGTATAGAAATACGTAAAGAATATAATCAACAATATATTTAATGTTGTATAAATATATATTCCGGGACTCCCTGCTACTGAGAAGTATTTTTGAACTCCTCCTGCCATATTCGGGAAGAAGAATGCCAATGTTTGCGGTATTGCCAAAAGTGTTGAAGCGAATATTACCGGCATAACTCCTGCCATTAATACTTTCATTGGAATATGCGTGCTTTGTCCGCCGTACATTTTTCTTCCTACAACTCTTTTAGCATACTGTACAGGTATCTTTCTTTCTCCCTGCTGAATAGCTATTACTCCTACTATTATGAAAAAAGCAAATATCAAAAATACTAATATTTCTAATATATTTACGGCACCTGCCTGGAACTGATAGATTACTGTTCCGAAATCACTTGGATACTGTGATACAATACCTATCATGATTAGAAGTGATATACCGTTTCCGATACCTTTTTCTGTTATCAGCTCACCTAACCACATTAGGAATGCTGTTCCTGCCGTTAAAACTATTATTACCGTAGCTATTGATATGAAGCTCTTTTCAATAATAGCTGAATTAAAGAACCCTACGCTGTATGCCGTAGCTTGAATCAATGCTAACACAACAGTTATATATCTGGTCCATTGAGCCATCTTTTTCTTTCCGTCTTCTGCCTTAAATATTTCTTCCAATTTTGGAATAGCAATTGTTAATAACTGAAGTATAATCGAAGACGTAATATATGGATATATATTTAATGCAAATATTGTAAAATCTTTGAAAGCACCGCCGCTCATCATATTAAAGAAGTCTAAAAGACCCCCTGCAGTTCCGGCAAACATACTTTCAACAACTGTCCTGTCAATTCCCGGAACAGGTATTACGGCTCCTAATCTATACACTACCAGCATTAAAAACGTAAATGTTATTCTTTTCCTTAAATCAGGTATTTTCCAAGCATTTCTTAAAGTTTCAAACAACTAAATCACCTCAGCTTTACCGCCGGCAGCTTCAATCTTTTCTACGGCTGACTTGCTGAATTTGTGAGCCTTTACTGTAAGCTTCTTTTCAAGTTCACCGTTTCCAAGTATTTTAACTCCGTCCAGTTGTTTTTTTAGTAATCCCTCTGATTTAAGAATTTCGGGAGTAATTTCTGCACCATCTTCAAATTGATTCAAAACTTCGACATTCAACTCAGCATACTGTGTTCCAAAAATGTTTGTAAATCCTCTCTTTGGAAGTCTCCTATAAAGAGGCATATTTCCACCCTCGAATCCCGGTCTTGTACCTCCGCCTGAACGAGAGCCTTGACCATTCATACCTCTGCCTGAAGTTTTTCCTTGTCCTGTGGCTGTACCTCTTCCTAATCTCTTTCTCTTTTTAACACTGCCGGGATTAGGTTTTAACTCATGAAGTTTCATATTTAACACCTCCTTGTAGTTATTCAATAACCTCTACCATAAAGTCAACCTTTTTGATCATTCCTCTGATTTGAGGAGTATCTTCTTTTTCAACTACATGGCCTATTTTTCTCAAACCTAGAGCTTTCATATTTTTTATCTGATTCGGTGTTCTTCCGATTAAGCTTTTGATTTGTTTAATTTTAATCGTTGCCATTATCTCACCTCTTAACCTAAAATTTCTTCAACTGATTTCCCTCTGACTTTTGCAACTTGTTCAGAGTTCTTTAGAGATTTTAAGGCTTCCATCGTTGCATTAACTACATTTCTCGGATTATTTGAACCCAATGATTTAGTTCTGATATCTCTAACGCCTGCAAGTTCCATCACTGCACGAACCGGTCCTCCGGCGATTATTCCCGTACCTTCTTTTGCCGGTTTAATAAGAACTCTGCCTGCACCATATCTGCCAATTATCTCGTGTGGCACTGTAGTTTCTTTCAGTGGCACTTTAATCATATTCTTTTTAGCATCTTGGATTGCTTTTCTTATGGCATCCGGAATTTCAACAGCTTTTGCCATTCCTATTCCGACATGACCATTTTCATCACCGACAACAACCAATACGCTGAAACGGAAGTTCCTACCACCCTTTACAACTTTAGTAACACGGTTGATGCTGATAACTTTTTCTTTCACATCCAATTGGCTTGCATCTATACGTCCACGTTGCTCCATGACTAACCTCCTTATTTAAAATTCAAGTCCGCTTTCTCTCGCTCCTTCAGCAAGAAGTTTAACTCTTCCGTGATATAAATAACCGCCTCTGTCAAAAACTACAGTATTTATATCTTTTTCTTTCGCTCTTTCTCCTACCGTTTTGCCGACTAATTTTGCTGCTTCTTGTTTTGTCAGCTCAGCTACCTTTTCTCTTAACTCTTTATCCTGAGTTGAAGCACTGACCAATGTTGTACCGGTAGCATCATCAATTACTTGAGCGTATATGTGCTTAGAACTTTTAAATATATTTAATCTCGGTCTTTCAGGAGTACCTGTGATTTTATTTCTTATTCTATTATGTCTTTCCATTCTCTTTTGATTTTTATCAACTTTTTTAAGCAATACACTCACTCCTTTCTTTACTAATTACCGGTCTTTCCGGCCTTGCGTCTAACAACCTCGTCAATGTACTTAATTCCTTTACCCTTGTAAGGTTCAGGTCTTCTCCAATCTCTGATTATAGCCGCATAGTTTCCTACTTGTTGCTTATCTATACCTTTAACAATAATTTTGTTTGTACCATCGACTTCTGTTTCAATACCTTTCGGGTCTTCCATTTCTACGGGATGGGAGAGCCCTAAATTTAAAACTAATTTTTTTCCTTGTTTTTGTGCTCTGTATCCAACACCAACAATTTCAAGAGTTTTTTGGTATCCTTCCGTAACACCTGTAACCATGTTGTTGATAAGCGTCCTTGTAAGTCCGTGGAGTGATCTGTATTCTTTTTCATCAGATTCCCTTGAAACTATAATTTGATTTCCTACAACTTCTATGTTAATAATCTTTGGCAGCTGTTGTTCAAGCTGACCTTTTGGACCTTTAACAAGGGCGAAGTTATTTTCATCAATTTTAACTTCAACATTTGCAGGTATATTTACAGGCTTTAAACCTATTCTTGACATATCGGCACCTCCTATTCGTTATAATTACCATACGTAGCAGATTACTTCTCCGCCAACTCCCTGTTTTCTTGCTTTTTTATCAGTTACGATTCCCTTTGACGTAGAAATTATAGCTATACCTAAGCCGCCTAAGACTTTTGGTGTATCTTCTTTTCCAACATAAACTCTAAGTCCCGGCTTGGAAATCCTCTTTATGCCGGTTATTACTCTTTCTTTATTTTGCTGGTATTTAAGCTCAATTCTTATAATACCTTGTTTTCCGTCATCTATAACATCAAAGCCTTTAATATATCCTTCTTCCAATAAGATATTAGCTATTTCCTTCTTAATCTTTGAAGCCGGTATATCAACAAATTCGTGTTTTGCATGATTAGCATTTCTTATTCTTGTTAGCATATCTGCGATAGGATCTGTCATTACCATGTAAGTAACCTCCTTTTCTTAAAAATTTTACCAACTGGCTTTTTTAACTCCGGGTATCTGACCTTTGTAAGCTAATTCTCTAAAGCATATACGGCATATACCATATTTTCTTAAATAAGCATGAGGTCTTCCGCAAATTTTGCATCTTGTATATTCTCTGGTTGAGAACTTTTGTTTTCTCTTTTGTTTTATTTTAAGAGATGTTTTTGCCATTTCAATCCTCCCTTACTTTCTAAAAGGCATTCCCATCAAGCTTAATAGCTCGCGAGCTTCTTCATCAGTATTAGCCGTTGTTGTGATGATNNATATCCATACCTCTTATCTTGTCGATTTTATCATAATTTATTTCAGGAAAAATCAACTGTTCTTTTATTCCCATAGCGTAGTTTCCTCTGCCGTCAAAAGCTGTTTTCGATACGCCTCTGAAGTCTCTAACTCTTGGTAATGCAATATTTACAAGTTTGTCGAGGAATTCGTACATGCGTTCTCCTCTTAAAGTAACCTTGCATCCTACCGACATTCCTTCTCTTACTTTAAAGTTAGAAATTGATTTTTTGGCTTTAGTAACAACAGGTTTTTGACCTGCAATCAATGTCATTTCTTCCATAGCATTGTCTAAAAACTTTGAATTTTCCTTTGCTTCACCAACGCCCATATTTAAAACTATCTTTTCTATTTTCGGTACCTGCATAATGCTTTTATACTGAAACTTTTCCATCATTGCCGGCACTACGTTATCATTATATATCGCTTTTAATCTGGCCATAATCGTACCTCCCTCCTGAGCGTATTATAAAACTGTACCGCACTTTTTGCATGCTCTTACCTTTTTACCGTTTTCTATTTTTGACTCAGTTCTCACGCCTGATTTACATTTATCGCAGTATAGCATAACATTTGAAGAGCTGATTGTTCCTTCTTTTGTAATAATTCCTGCCTGTTGCATTTCTTTTGTTTGTTTCTGGTGTTTAGTTTGCATATTTACATTTTCAACTACAACTCTGTTCTTCTTCGGCATATTTTCAAGAATTTTTCCAATCTTGCCTTTATCGCTGCCTGCTATAACTACTACTTTATCGCCTTTTTTTACGTGCATCTTTACACCTCCTTATAGTACTTCCGGTGCCAGTGAGATTATTTTCATGAACTTCCCGTCTCTTAATTCTCTTGTTATGGGTCCGAATATACGTGTCCCAACGGGAGTTCTATCATCTTTTATAATAACAGCAGCATTTTCATCAAATTTTATATATGTTCCGTCTTTTCTTCTTACGCCGCTTTTAGTTCTAACAATAACAGCTTTTACCACATCACCTTTCTTAACAACTCCACCGGGTGTTGCGGATTTAACCGTACATACAACTATATCGCCAATGTTTCCATATTTAACAACTGAACCGCCCAATACTCTAATTACAAGGACCTCTTTTGCACCTGAATTGTCTGCGACTTTCAACCTTGACTCTGTTTGTATCATGTTTTTACCTCCCTTCAATTGTCTTAGGGTCTATTTAGCTCTCTCTAATATTTCAACTACTCTCCAGCATTTTTCTTTTGATAATGGTCTGGTTTCCATTATTTTAACTATATCACCTATTTGGCACTGATTCTCTTCATCATGTGCTTTATATTTTTTAGTCATTTTAATTCTTTTTTTATAAAGAGGATGTGCGACAAGCTTTTCAGTAGCAACTACTATTGTCTTATCCATTTTATCACTGACTACTTTACCGATTCTTACTTTTCTGTTGCCTCTTTCCAAAGTAAATCCTCCTTCCCTTTACTCCACGTTAATATTTAATTCGCGCTCGCGAATTACAGTCTTAACTCGAGCAATATCTTTCTTGACTTTATTTATTCTCATAGGGTTATCTAATTCCCCCGTTGCAAGCTGAAATCTCAAATTGAAAAGTTCTGTTTTTAAATCCACAACAGACTTATTCAACTCCTCAACTGACTTCTTCCTTAAATCCTTAGCTTTCATCTGCTTCACCATCCTTCTCTGCTGCCGTATCCTTGGCAACAAATTTGCATTTGATAGGTAATTTATGCATGGCAAGTCTCATTGCTTCTCTGGCTACATCTTCTGTAACTCCTGACATTTCAAATAATACTCTGCCCGGTTTCACTACTGCTACCCAGTATTCTGGTGAACCCTTACCTTTACCCATACGTGTTTCGGCTGGTTTTTTTGTTACCGGTTTATCCGGAAATATTTTAATCCAAATTTGGCCGCCTCTCTTAACTGACCTTGTCATAGCTCTTCTGGCTGCTTCAATTTGGTTTGATGTTATCCATGCTGGCTCAATTGCCTGTAGCCCATATTCGCCGTATGTGATAGAATTACCTCTCGTAGCAATACCTGTCATTCTTCCTCTTTGTTGTTTACGGCGTTTTACTCTTTTAGGCATTAACATAATTATTTCCTCCTTCCTTCAGGGCTTTATTGCTTTTTGTCTCTTTTATAATTACTTCTTCTTTTCTTTTTGTTATCCTTGCTTTCGTTTAGCGGTCTTGTAGGCTCTTGATAATCCGATAACAATGAGCCCGGTTTCCTTAAGATTTCACCTCTGTATATCCAAACCTTAACACCAACCTTACCAAACGTTGTATCTGCTTCTGCAAAACCGTAGCTTATGTCAGACCTTAAAGTTTGAAGAGGAATTTTACCTTCTGAATATCCTTCGGTTCTAGCCATATCTGCTCCGTTCAATCTTCCGGATACACTTGTTTTAATTCCCTTTGCCCCAACTTTCATAGTTCTTTGCATTGCCTGTTTCATTGCCCTTCTGAATGAAATACGCTTCTCAAGCTGACTTGCAATGTTCTCTGCAACTAATTGCCCGTTTAACTCAGGAACCTTAACTTCTTCCACATTGATTATTACAGTCTTACCTGTTATTTTCTCTATGCTGTTCTTTAAAATATCAACACCGGTACCGCCTTTTCCGATAATCATGCCCGGCTTAGCAGTAAATACACTTACTTTAACTCTGCCGGCAAATCTCTCAATTTCTATTTTTGCTATACCTGCTTGATAGTTTTCCTTTTTTATATATTCACGAATTTTATAGTCTTCAGTTAAATTTTCTGCGAAATTCTTTTTGTCGGCATACCATTTTGAATCCCAATCATTGATTATACCAACTCTTAGTCCATGAGGGTTTACCTTTTGACCCATCTTTTACCTCCTTTACTGTAGTTATTCTCTTTCTTTTACGACTGCACCAACGTGACTGCTTCTTTTTAATATTTTATATGCCGAACCCTTTGCTCTTGGTCTCCATCTTTTGAGAGTTGGTCCTTGATTTGCATATGCATTTACAACATATAATTTATCTCTATCCATATCAAAGTTGTTCTCTGCATTAGCTGCCGCAGATTTCACTACTTTTTCTAAAATTCTTGAGCCCTTGCCGGGATGGAATTTTAAAATTGCCAATGCTTCGTCAACTTGCTTTCCTCTTACCATATCACACACGAATTTCATCTTTCTTGGTGATATTCTGATATATTTAGCAACTGCCTTAGCTTCCATCAGCGAATCCTCCCTTCTTATTTAACTTTCGAAGTTTTGTCGGACTTATCATGTCCTCTATATGTTCTTGTCGGAGCAAATTCACCCAGCTTGTGTCCGACCATATCTTCAGTTATATATACAGGAACGTGCTTTCTGCCATCATGTATAGCCAATGTATGACCTACCATTTCGGGGAATATTGTCGATCTTCTTGACCAGGTCTTCAACACTTTTTTAGTATTTGCATCGTTCATTTCCACAATCTTTTTCAAAAGACTTGGCTCACAATAAGGTCCTTTCTTTAACGATCTACCCATTCACTATTTCCTCCTTTCAATCCTGCTTATTTCTTATTCCTTCTGCTTACAATCATTTTATCGGATTTCTTATTTTTCTTACGAGTTTTATAACCGATTGTCGGTTGTCCCCAAGGTGTAACCGGTGACGGTCTTCCTATTGGAGCTCTTCCTTCACCACCGCCGTGAGGGTGGTCGTTAGGATTCATTACAGAGCCTCTAACTGTAGGTCTGATTCCCATATGTCTCTTTCTTCCGGCCTTACCTATTGTTATATTCTCGTGGTCAATATTTCCTACCTGACCGATTGTTGCTCTGCAATCCATGCTTATCATTCGAACTTCACCGCTTGGAAGTCTTACCTGTGCATATTTTCCTTCCTTAGCCATAAGCTGAGCTGCATTTCCTGCCGAGCGAACCATTTGTCCGCCTTTTCCGGGTTTTAATTCTATATTGTGAATCATTGTACCAACCGGAATATTTCTTACAGGGAGAGCATTGCCGATTTTAATATCTGCATCCTCACCTGAAACGATTGTATCTCCAACCTGTAGTTTGTTTGGAGCTATAATATATCTTTTTTCTCCATCAACATAATTTATAAGTGCAATGTATGAGCTTCTGTTTGGATCATACTCTATTGTTGCAACTTTTCCCGGAACTCCATCTTTATTTCTTTTGAAATCTATAATTCTATATTTTCTCTTTTCACCGCCGCCTTTGTGACGTACCGTAATTCTTCCGTGTGCATTTCTTCCTGCTTTGCTTTTCAACGGAGTTAAAAGAGATTTCTCAGGTTCATCAGTTGTTATCTCTTCAAATGTTGGAACAGTCATTTGTCTCAACGCCGGAGAAGTTGGTTTATATTTTCTAATACCCATGAGATTTTCCTCCTTCTTTAAATTTTAGCTTATATCCCTTCAAAGAATTCTATTGTCTTGCTGTCTTCTGTTAAAGTAACAATGGCTTTTTTCCAGTCGGGTCTCTTGCCCACATGTACTCCCATTCTCTTCTTTTTACCAAGCATGTTCATCGTGTTCACACTTGCTACTTTAACACCGAAAATTGACTCCACTGCATTTTTGATTTCAGTCTTGTTAGACTTCTTATCAACAACAAAAGTGTATTTCTTGTCTGCCATAGCATTCATACTTGCTTCTGTTACTATCGGTTTTATGATAATGTCGTGTGGATCGCGCATTATGCGTACACCTCCTCCACTTTATTAACTGCATCCTTAGTTATAAGGAAAGAATCACAGTTTAATATATCGTAAACATTAATTGTATTTACATATGCCGTTTTTACGCCCGGAATATTTCTTGATGCTAATATTACATTTTCATCTCTTTCAGGAATAACCACCAATGTTTTCTTGCCTGCATTAAGATTTGATAATATTTTTACCATATCCTTTGTTTTTGGCTTATCAAGAACCAAACTATCCACTACAATAATTTCATTATCCCGTACTTTTGAGCTTAATGCTGATTTAAGCGCTAATCTTTTTATCTTTTTTGGAAGCTTATAGCTGTAATCTCTCGGTTTTGGAGCAAATACAACACCTCCGCCTATCCATTGCGGAGCCCTTATACTTCCTTGTCTTGCACGGCCTGTTCCCTTTTGCCTCCAAGGCTTTCTGCCGCCGCCTCTCACTTCTCCTCTTGTCTTAGCAGACTGAGTTCCTTGTCTTTGATTAGCCAAATAATTTTTTACTGCTTCATACATTACGTGAGTGTTTACTTTTACTCCAAATATGTCATCACTTAACTCTACGTCACCTATTTGGCTGCCTGTTATATCATAAAGAGCTACTTTTGGCATCTTTAATCCTCCTTTCCACGCAATTCTTACTTAGATTTCCTAACTGCTTCTCTGATTTTCACTAATCCTTTTTTAGGTCCCGGTACGGCACCTTTTAAAAGTATTACATTTTTATCAGCATCTACCTTTACCACTTCAAGGTTTAATACTGTAACTTTTTCATTTCCCATGTGGCCGTGAGCTTTCGTTCCCTTAACTACCTTTCCCACGCCTGCCGAAGCTCCCAATGAACCTCTCAATCTGTGGAATTTGGAGCCGTGGCTCATGTCGCCCCTTGCATGTCCGTGTCTCTTTATCGATCCCTGGAATCCCTTACCTTTTGAAATTCCTGTAACGTCAACTTTTTCTCCTGCTTGGAAAATATCAACGCCAATCTTTTGACCAACTTCATAATCGTCAATGTTATCTACTCTGAATTCTCTTAAAAATCTTTTAGGTTCTACTTTTGATTTATCAAAATGACCTTTCTTAGGTTTAATAACATTTTTAATTTTAACGTCTCCGAATCCTACCTGTATGGCATTGTATCCGTCTTTTTCTTCCGTTTTCTTTTGAACGACAACCATGCCTTCAGATTCCAAAACGGTAACAGGAATAACTTCTCCTTGTTCATTGAACACTTGAGTCATTCCGATTTTCTTTCCTAATATTGCTTTCATTTTACACCTCCTAATTTCTTACAGCGGATTGCTTGCGCAATCATTCTAAGCAGAGTGTGTTGTCTCTACTTTTTAAACATCGGTAGAAATTGCCATGCAATTTCATCACACCGTTTCAACGATGTATATCCTTATAATTTGATTTCAATGTCTACCCCTGCAGGCAAATTCAACTTCATAAGCGAATCAACAGTCTTTGGAGTAGGATTTGTTATGTCGATCAATCTTTTGTGTGTTCTTTGCTCAAACTGCTCTCTAGAATCTTTATACTTGTGAACTGCTCTAAGTATTGTTATTATTTGTTTTTCCGTGGGCAGCGGAATAGGACCTGCAACTGTTGCTCCGGTACTTTTAGCTGTTTCCACGATTTTTTGCGCAGATTGATCAATTAATTGATGATCATAAGCCTTTAACCTGATTCTTATTTTTTGTGTGTTTGCCATTAAATTACCTCCTTTTCGTATGTCTCCATACAACTCGGGACCGCTCGATAAACCCATCCGGGTGTTTCATATTTTTTTTTATAAATAGCGGTACCGGTCGCCCTGCTTTTAGCAGGACATACTCTGTAAAAATTCCCTGAAACGTTTATATTTCAGCAACCTTTTACGTCATCGCATGTGGCAAGCTTTTTAATAATATACTATCAAATGCTATAAATCAAGTGTTTTTTTTCGATTTTTTAAGTTATTTCCAAAACTTAATATATATTTATTTCCCTTAATAAATGACAAGGGGACGGGGGTATTGTCATCCCGTCCCCTTGTTATAAAAGCATCTAGGCTTCTTATTTGATTATCTCGGTTACTACTCCGGAGCCTACTGTTCTTCCGCCTTCTCTGATAGCAAATCTCAAACCTTCT